>CAZCRQ010000045.1:12310-13537 GCA_964501095.1 uncultured bacterium
TCTCTCCGCAATCCTTGTTGCAGCCAGGAGGTCAGAGAATCTGATCTGTCAAACATCACCTTCGCCTCATCATATTTCTCTTGAAACCAAAGGCTGGCGCCAAGATAACGCAGCAAATTGGGATCGGTCGGATTGGCTTTCGCCGCCTGAGTGAAATACTGAGCTGCCTCCTTATACTTCCCTTCACGAAAAAATGATTCCCCAATCAGGAGATTCAACCGCACTTGTTCCTGGGGAAAATCGTGGAGAACAGTCAGCAGGTGTTTTCGCGCTCTTTCAGTTTCTCCCAATTCATAAAGCAGCATTCCAGCGTTACGCTGCAAAGCCTCGCTGTACTCTTTCCCGCCACATTTCAAGGCATCCAGGTAGGCGTTCAGAATTTCCTTGTCGCCCAGTGCTTCCACGGCTTGCGCACGCCAGACCAGGGCATCTGAATGCGTGGCATCCTGCTTTAAAATCAGGCTGCACAGCTCCAAGCATCGCTTATAATCGCCGGTGGTGAAGGCGATATACGCCAGTTTCTCCAGGATGTCGATATGGCTGCCCTGGAGGCGCCGCAGCCGCGCAAAAAATTCATTCGCTTGAGTATATTTCTCCAGTTGTAAGGCGCACTCACCAGCCAAGGCAAGCAGACGAGTAGTTTGAGTGTTGAAATAAGGATTTATCGCGGCGGAATCGATCAGCCCCGCGATCTCCAAAGTCTGCTCAAATCTCCCCAGAGCGTTTTTATTATCCCCGGCGAAATAATCCGCTACCGCCTGCTCCGATACCTCCAAATATGCCTTCTGCAGGAAATAACCCAGCCGGTCTTTGTACTCGGAACTGACTTCGAGGGAACGCTTGGTGTAACTTACCAGGAGAGGGAAGTCCCCAAGATAAAATTCGGATTCCGCGAGGAGTGCCAATCCCTGGGCGTCCTGGGGATCAAGGGCGAGAAGTTCATCACGGCAGGCGTCATAGCGCTCCAAATCAAGATTGCGTCTGATATTTGTATATTTCGATAAGCATCCGGCGAAAATCAGTAACAGTATCGTTGTATAATTGACAAAACGCATTTTTTACTCGCAAAACACTAATTTCAAAATATTCTTCACTTCATTCAGAATGACTAATTCACAGTTGTCTTTTACCTTCTATCTATCCTGTCATTCCCTATTTTCGCTCCCGAGTGTGGCGTTCCAGCTCCTCGCGTGGGTGCCCTGCACTACTTGTTGTGCAGGTTAATAA
>CAZCRQ010000046.1:0-3221 GCA_964501095.1 uncultured bacterium
ATAATCGCAAGCATAGCGTAATAATTCGCAAGCACGGAGGCTTACGCTACCAATAACCAAAAAAAAAGAGTGCTTCGGATGAAAAAACT
This sequence comes from uncultured bacterium, assembly GCA_964501095.1. Classification (GTDB taxonomy): domain Bacteria; phylum Electryoneota; class Electryoneia; order Electryoneales; family Electryoneaceae; genus CAZCRQ01. Next base: position 90 of record CAZCRQ010000046.1, read on the forward strand.
TAATTCAATTCAAGAATTTTGGGATTTTCAAGACCTCCTCAAGCCGGATGTCTCGATTCAGACGCATACAGTTGTAATTCCCGCCGGCACTTGCGGTCAGGCAAGCGGCGCCAATGAGTTGATTCGGGCGGCGAAACGCGAGATTCTCGCCACCGGATTGCGTGGTAAGGTGATGCTTCGTGTCACTGGCTGCCATGGCTTCTGTGAAATGGAACCCTCGCTGTTGATCGAACCTCGTGGAACTTTCTATCCAAAGGTTAAACCGGAGGATATGCACTGGATTGTCCTTGCGGTCTCTCGCGGTGAAGTGATGGATAGATTGTTATGGAAGGATCCCAGCACTGGTGAGCGGATCGAAAAACAGAGCGAAATCCCGTTCTTCCGGCGGCAGATGCGCAACATCCTTTCCCGCAATGAACGAGTCGACCCGATCCGTATTTACCATTACCTGGAGAATGGTGGATACAAAGGCTTTGCGAGGATTCTCGAACGTGGTGAGCCGCTGTGGGTAGTGGAGGAAGTGAAGAGATCTGGATTACGTGGTCGCGGCGGCGCCGGTTTTCCTACCGGTAAAAAGTGGGAATTGTTGGCGCAGCAGCCTTCCGGGCGAGGCAAGTATGTGGTTTGCAACGCCGATGAGGGCGATCCGGGCGCTTACATGGATCGAAGCGTACTCGAAGGCAATCCTCACAGCATTATCGAGGGAATGCTGATTGGCGCGTATGCCGCTGGGGCGAATAAAGGCGTGATCTATGTTCGGGCGGAGTATCCCCTGGCAATCAAGCATTTGAGAATCGCCATCCGTCAAGCACGGGAGTTGGGACTGTTAGGCGAAAATATCCTAGGCAGTAAATTTTCCTTCGATATTGAAATTGTCAAAGGCGCAGGAGCTTTTGTCTGCGGTGAGGAAACCGCCCTGATTGCTTCGATTGAAGGCAAGATGGGCGAACCGCGGCAACGTCCGCCTTTCCCTATCCAAAAAGGCATTTACAGCCGACCGACTGCCATCAACAACGTCGAAACCTGGGCAAACATCCCGATTATCATCGAACAGGGAGCGGAAAATTTCGCCCAGGTAGGAACTTCAGGCAATTCTGGCACCAAAATCTTCAGTCTGGTAGGTAAAATCAGAAACACCGGACTGGTTGAAGTCCCGATGGGAACGAGCATCCGTGAAATCATTTACGAGATCGGGGGAGGACCGATCGGCAATTCACGAATTAAAGCGGTGCAGACCGGTGGTCCTTCCGGCGGCTGCATTCCGGCGGAGAGATTCGATCTGCCCATCGATTATGACAGCCTGTCGAAAGCGGGCTCGATCATGGGTTCCGGCGGGATGATCGTACTTGATGACAACGCTTGTATGGTCGATCTTGCCAAGTATTACATGAATTTCCTCAAGGAGGAATCCTGCGGAAAATGTTACACCTGCCGTAAAGGGACGCAGCGAATGTATGAGATACTCGAGGACATTTCAGAAGGTCGGGGAACACTTGAGCAAATTGATTTGCTTGCGGAACTCGCTGAGGTCGTCAAGGATACAACGATGTGCGGTTTGGGGCAGACCGCCTCGAATCCGGTGCTCTCCACTTTGCGATATTTCCGTAATGAATACTTGGAGCATATCATCGACCACCAATGCCGGGCGGGAGTGTGCCGAGACCTTGTCGGAGCGCCTTGTCAATCCACCTGTCCGATTGGAACTGAAGCTTGGCGATATGTCGCCCATATCGCTCGTGGTGAGTATGAAGAAGCCTATCTTGCCATTCGTGAGGCTAATCCATTCCCCTCGATTTGCGCCCGGGTCTGTGACCATAAATGTGAGGATAGGTGTCGGTTGGGGCAAACAGGCACTCGTCCCGTGGCGATTCGCGCCTTGAAACGTTTTATCACCGATTCCATCGATCCCTCGATCTACCATGCCCCTCGAACCGATGAGAAAAAATCTGAGAAAATCGCTGTTGTTGGGGCAGGTCCTTCCGGATTGACCGCCGCGCACTATCTCTCGCTAATGGGTTATCCGGTGACCATCTTCGAAGCGGATGACAACCCAGGCGGGATGATGCTCAGTTGCATCCCCGCTTATCGGCTGCCGCGAGAGATCCTGGGAAAGGAAATCAGCGCCATTCTTGATGACAATGTTATCTTGAAAACAAATAAAGAACTGGGAAAAGATTTTACCATCGACTCTCTTTTCTCTAGCGGATATAAATCGGTATTTGTCGGGATCGGCGCGCAGAAGGGACGTCGGTTGCGTCTTGAAGGAGAAGACAGCAAGGGTGTGATTCCGGCAATTGAATTTCTCAAAGCGTATAATCTTGAAGGAAAACAATTGGCAAAGGGCAGAGTCGGGGTAGTCGGCGGCGGAAATTCAGCGGTCGACGCGGCGAGAACGGCGCTCCGCCAAAAGGAAGTAGAAAGTGTTACCTTGCTCTATCGTCGCACCAGGGAGGAGATGCCGGCATTTGGTGAAGAAATAGATGCCGCAATTGAAGAGGAGATCATACTCGAGACCCTTGTCGCCCCGGTTCGAATTCTCACCGCCAATGGCAATTTGATCGGAATCGAGTGCATACGCAACAGTTTGGGCGAGATGGACTCCAGCGGACGCCGAAAACCGAGACCAATTCCCGGTAGTGAATTTATCGTCCAATTGGATACCCTGATTGTTGCGATCAGCGAGCAACCCGATGTGAACTCGTTCTCTGTAGAAGGTGAACCGGAGTTGAAAATCAGCGAAAATGGGACGCTTGAAGTTGATCCCTACACTTTAGCCTGCAGTCGTCCTGGTGTGTTCGCCGGAGGGGATGTGACAACTGGACCGAATACCATCGTGGATGCCATCGCGGCGGGGAAAAAAGCGGCGCTGATGATCGACCGTTATCTTAAGGACGAAGTACTGCGACAACCGTCTCCCCATCGTCTGCCGGAAATTTATATAGAACCGCACACTATCAGTGAGGAAGAGTTGGACAAATTGCGGCGTGTGGAGTTGCCGCGCACCCCGATTGAACAGCGAAAATGCTCTTTCGCTGAAGTTGAGTTGACACTGTCTGAGACCGATGCTCAACGCGAATCTTTTAGATGTTTGCGGTGCGATCTGGATTTTACCAAAGATGCTCGCAGCGTAGG
>CAZCRQ010000046.1:3321-13320 GCA_964501095.1 uncultured bacterium
GGATCGCAAGCACGGAGGCTTACGCTACTAATCGCAAGCACGGAGGCTTACGCTACCATTAGTTTGCAAAGGATAATTTTATGATCAATCTCAAGATCAACAGTCTTCCAGTTTCCGTGGAAGAAGGATCGACCTTATTGGAAGCCATTCGTTTTCTTGGATTTCCTATTCCGACTCTCTGTCATCATGAGGGTTTAACACCTTATGGCGCCTGCCGTCTCTGCGTCGTGGAAATTGGCAAGGCTCCGCAATCACGTCTGGTTACTTCTTGCACTTATCGTGCTGAAGAGGGAATGGAGGTGCGCACTGCTTCCAGTCGTGTGATGAAAGCGCGTCGGATGATCATCGAATTGCTATTGGCTTCCTGTCCTCAGTCGAAGGTTATTCAGGATCTTGCCTCAGCCTTCAATGTTCATCAGCAGCGATTTCGTCAAGAGTATGAAGACTGCATTCTCTGCGGCTTGTGCGTCCGGATGTGCCATGAGCAGATGGTCGCGGGGGCAATTGGATTCCGTGGACGCGGGCAGAAACGCAGTATCGGCACGCCTTTCGATATGACCTCTGAGAAATGCCGACTTTGCGGCGGGTGCATTTACATCTGTCCCGCCTGCCAACTCCGCTGCACTTATTCCGATCTTGAGAGAGTGATCTGCGGCGGATGTGCTAATCTACCCCCGCCCTGCCTTGAAAAAGAGACGTTCGATGATATGATGTGCTATATGAATCCCTGTGTCGCCTGCGAAATTGCTGGTAGCGTAGGCGTCTCTGCCTGGGGTAGCGTAGGCGTCCCTGCCTGCGAAGGACATAAAAATAAAATCTAAATAATAATGGAGGTTGTAAACATGTTTGAGTCCTTTTCGGCGGTCAATCGGTCGGCGGCGACACTGACCAAAAATCGCACCGATGGGTCAATTACGCCGATTTCCGGGATGTGCGTCACTTGTGTGGATGGCTGCATTGGCATGTGCGAGATCGGAAAATCCGCCTATCGGGGGCACGAAGTCATTTATCCCCAACCGTTTGGCGTTATCACCACCGCCAGCGAAAAAAGCTATCCCGTCGATTATTCGCATTTCAACATAATGGGAACCGCGTTTGGAGCGCATGGAATCGAACCGAACAGTGACATTGCCATTTTCCCCAATGTGAACCTCGAGGTTCGCTTCGGACATGATAATGGCATCAAGTTCCGTTACCCGTGGATCATCCCTGGCATCGGCTCCACCGATGTCGCCAAAAACAACTGGGAAGGCTTGGCGATCGGGGCTGCACTGGCTGGTACCGGTTTGACAATCGGGGAAAATGTCGTCGGTATGGACGTCCAAGCGGTGATCAAAGACGGTAAGACAGTCGATACCGTCGATCTGAAACGGCGGGTAAAGCTATACAAAGATCACCAGCGAGACGGGTATGGCGCGATCATCGTTCAGGCGAATGTGGAAGACACGCGTCTGAAGGTACAGGAATATGCCATAAACGATCTCGGCGTGGAGATTGTCGAGCTAAAATGGGGGCAGGGGGCGAAGGATATCGGCGGCGAAGTCAAGATCAAGAACCTGGAAAAAGCGCAGTTGCTGTATAAACGCGGGTATATTGTAATTCCAAATCCGACCGATCCTGAAGTGATCAAGGCGTTCGAACGGGGCGCATTCCGCGAGTTTGAGCGGCACTCGCGCGTCGGCATGGTCAATGAGGAAGATTTTTCCAAACGGGTCTATGAACTGCGTCGCGCCGGGGCGAAGTATGTCTTTTTGAAAACCGGAGCTTACCGTCCGGCGGATTTGGCGAAAGCGATGGTGTACTCCTCAAAGTATGGCATCGATCTTCTTACCATCGATGGAGCCGGTGGTGGAACTGGTATGAGTCCCTGGAGAATGATGAATGAATGGGGCGTGCCGGGAGTGGAGCTGCACTCTCTCGCTTACCAATATGCCAAGAAGTTGAGTGATAAAGGGATGAAAGCGCCCACCCTGGCTTTTGCCGGTGGATTTACCTTTGAGGATCAGATTTTCAAAGGTCTGGCTCTGGGCGCACCCTATGTAAAGTTGATCGGCATGGCGCGCGGCGCGATCGCCGCGGCGATGGTGGGAAAAACCATCGGACGCGCCATTGAAATCGGAGATATTCCGGTATATGTCGAGCGTTTCGGCACGACAAAAGATGAAATCTTCGTCACTTCCGCACATTTACGTCGGGAACTCGGCAATGATGAGTTTGAACGTCTACCAGCCGGAGCGATTGGACTTTACACCTATTATGAACGTCTTGCCCAGGGGTTGAGACAATTTATGAATGGCAGCCGTAAATTCGCCATGAAATTCATCGACCGCAACGATATCGCCTGCCTGACCAGACAAGCCGCGGACATCAGCGGGATCCGTTATATCATGGATGTTGATCGTGAGGAAGTCGAAAAAATTCTGAATGGTTAATTTGTTTAATTTAACCACCAACACAAAAATCAGGCTACAGGCTTCCGAACCAAAACCTAAAACTTAAAGTCAGAAGCCTGTAGCCTGAAGCCTGAAGCCTGAAGGGGTGAGTACCCATCACCCTTTTACTTGATCATCACCATCTTCTTCGTTGCCGAGAATCCTTCCGTTTTAATGACATAGAAGTATATGCCACTCGGAAGGTTTTCCGGTTCGAAGGTCACCACATGGAATCCGGATGGCAGGTAATCATCGACCAGATGGGCGATTTCCTGTCCCATGGTGTTATACACCGCAAGAGTGATAAATTGCGGCTCTACCAGGTCAAAGCGGATCGAAGTCACCGGGTTGAATGGATTCGGGAAGTTCTGGTGCAAAGCATAAGCAATCGGCATTTCACCTGATACTTCTCGCACCGCCACAGCAGCAAAGTGAATCGTCAGGTTCACTGTTGGCGGTTGAACCCAGTGGGGTCCGGTAAAGAGCAATTCTGTAGTCATTTCATCACCATCGTGGACATCCAGTCCAGCCTCGGTGATGTCGATATTTATGGTTATTGTCTCTTGTTCCCCAGGGAAAAGAATATCACTCTCAGGGGTGAGCGTTATCCAGTCCCAATCGACATCGGCGATTGACGCATTCCATTCGACAATTCCATAATCTGAAGCGATAAGATCGACACTCTCGGATCCCAAGCCGGTATCGATGTAGACATTGATCATAAGATCGGTCTGCGAGACACCTGCATCAGGATAAGTCATGGTGACATCGACAGTTGTCGTTTGCCCGCCAGTCACCACGACATCAGCAACCGTCTCGGGCCAATAGGCGAGATCGAGAATGAAGTCAAGCTGAAAACCAGTTCCAGGCAGAAGATCCGCGAAGGAATATATTCCATCGATATTTGTCGTCGTTTCCAAGGGATCGACCTCTCCTGGAATAGTGAGGAAGACCGACAGTCCGGCGATCGCCGTGCCTGTTCCCGCTCGAATGACCGTCCCGCTGATCGTTCCTGTCTCACGGGAGAGGACGAAATCGAAGGTGTTATCGCCGAAGACAACAGTTACTGCTTCGACATGATCGACATAATCATCGGCGCTGACTGTCACCATGTAGTTGCCCGGCAATAAATCTTCAACCAGATATATGCCGTCCTCATCGGTCAAGACCGGCTCTTCATCGCCAAATCTCACAGAAGCGCCTTCAATCGGCAATCCGGTGTCTTCTCCTGTCACGGTGCCGGTGACATTGCCCATAATCGGCGTCAAGGCGAAATTGACATTTTCATTCAGACCGGAGTGAAGAACGACTTGCTGCACATAATCTACGAAACCGACAGCAGTAACCGTCACCTCGTAACTGCCTGGCATCATATCGATAATAATATATGCCCCTAATTCATTTGTCGTTTCAGGATCATATCCCTCAAATGTCACAACCGCCAGGGCAATTGGGTCGCCGGTACGCGCATTAGTCACGATTCCTGTAACTTCCGCCGATTCTATTCCAGCGCCGACCATATTGACCGTTATATTGCCTTCATCGGGATCGTCACTCAAAATGCGTATCAATCCATTATAAGTCCTCACCGCTAAAGGTGCGAATGTTACGCTGAAAGTACGTCGTTCGTTAGGTTGGAGCACCACGTCAGTCAGCGGAACGGCGGTGAACTCCGGATCGCCTTCTAAAGTGACAGAATTTAGGGTTAACGGTTGCGCGCCTTGATTGACAATGACAATCATCTGGGTTTCAGTATGGTTAATCAGCACTGAACCGAAATTGAGGTTATGCGGACTGACGTCGATATCCTGCATTTCTGCCAATAGGGTGAGCTGGAAGTCTATATTGAAATTATCGCCTTGAACTAGCGTAACTTGCTCGTGTCCAGTCACATACCCGGCAGCGGAAATGGTCACGTCGTAATCTCCCGGACGTAAGCCCGCAATCAAGTAGTCACCATTGGCATTTGTTTCTACCGGAGCGTATCCTTCAAATTCGACACTTGCTCTATCGATAGGATCATTGGTAGTGGCGTCGGTCACCGTCCCGGAAGCTGTCGCTAAAATAGGATCCAAGGGAAAATCATATAGATTATCACCTGGAGTGAGGTTGATAGTTTCCTGATCTTCATGGTAGCCTTCTGCCGTGATTATCACCAGATACTCACCCGCAGGGATATTAAGGAGCGAGTAGTAGCCAGTTGCATTCGTGAATACTGGATCCAGATCTCCGAAAGTGAGGCTGGCGCCTTCTATCGGATCAGCCGTTATCGCATCATAAACAAATCCTGAGACATTCACGGGTGTCCGCGTCAATTCAAAGTTCACCACGTTATCGCCGATGTTCAAAGTCACTGTTTCCCAGTAATCTTGGTAACCAACAGCGGTGACGATCACGATGTAATCCCTTGGATTGAGGTTTAATAATTGGTAAAATCCAACCTCGTTGGTGGTTTGGGCAGGATATCCTTCGTAAATGACTAATGCACCGAGAATACCTGCATGGGTTTGACTATCCGTCACCGTGCCGGAGACATTCGCTCGGTCAGGTTGAACAGCTACTCCGGAACCGGAAAGAGTAATGACAATTATACCTTCATCCGGGTCATCGCTGGTGATGGTGACGGTACCGTTATAATCCTGTTCAACGGTCGGAGTAAAGATAACAGGAAGTATTTCCGCCTCATCCGGTTCGATGAGGACATTGTTGAAAATCGGAGCGGTGAAGCCGTTACCCTGCACAACCGCTGAAATCACCGTCAAATCCGCATCTCCTGTATTTGCGATATTCAAATCGAGAGTCGCGGTGGTGTTGATCACCACTTGCCCGAAATCCAACGCGCCAGGGGTCACATCTATGTCCGGTTCTTCCTGCTCGATTCCATTTCCAGTTAAATCTACTAGAACGACCGGCGTATCGGGATCGTCGCTGGTGATCGTCACTGTTCCTGTGTACCATTGTCCCGCAGTGGGAGCGAAAGTGACGGTCAGAGGAGTTGTTGTCTCTGGGGTTAGGGTAAGATTGTCGAAAGGGGGTGCGGTGAATCCATCGCCGGCAACGACTGCTGAAATTATCAGCAGGTCGGCATTGCCGATGTTGGCAATTGTCAAATCCAGGTTCCTGGTGTCGCCGACAAATACATCCCCAAAAGCGAGTTCTGTGGGTGTTATTTGAATATCCGGTTCTCCCGCCAATGTCACCGTGAGAATCACTTCAGCATAGGGACCGAAGCCGTAGGTGCCGTTTCCAATGATATATTCCGCTTCCGCTTCATATTCCATCTGCGCACTGACATCCCAGATATAGTGTAGGATGGTGTGACCGATTGTATAACCCGGCAATTGATAAGCGGGATCACCGCGCCAGGCGGTGAGCGGAAGAGGCCACTCTCCGGTAACCGTTCCCGCGCCGACACAGAGGTCTTCATCGTAAAAGCCAATCTCATCGCCGGCTTCCAGCACCTCGCCATCGATCGTGGCGTTGTCGACAACAATAGCATAAGGTTGCCCCGTCGGTTCTACCGGGGTGAAATGCGCCCCCTGAGGCTCCCTTCCGGTTCCAATCAATGTTACCGTCACTACTGGTTCATCAGGATCATCACTATTGATGGTCACACTACCGTTATAATCCAACTCTTCCGTTGGAGTGAAGGTGATTGTCAAGGTCGCATCATCGCCGGGGGAAATTACAACGTTGTTGAAAGCCGGAGCTGTGAATCCCGCACCCACGACCGTCGCCGATGTCACCGTCAAATCCAGATCTCCAACATTCGCAATTATAAGATCCAGATCTGATGTATTACCGATAATCACTGTACCGAAATCAAGTTCCATTGGTGTAACATCAATATCCGGATGTTCCTGTTCAACACCGTTTCCACTCAATGGCACGGTCACTACACCTTCGTCCGGATCGTTGCTGTTGATGGTGACTGTGCCGGTATAATTCTGGACGGCAGTGGGGGCGAAAGTGACTGTCAACGTAGCATTGTTGCCGGGTGTAATCGTCACGTTGTTGAATGCCGGAGCAGTAAAACCGGCTCCCGTGACTACCGCGGAAGTCACTGTCAGATCGGCGTTACCTGTGTTGGAAATAGTAAGCGTCCGGTTTGGTGTATTGCCGATAGTCACATCTCCGAAAGCCAATTGCGCTGGAGTGACATTGATATCCGGAATCTGTGGAGGTGCGCCGGTAGTGAGATTCACTTCGGCAAAGGGACCATATCCAAAGGTGCCGTCTCCATTACCATTGAGATATTCGGCAACCGCTTCCACTTCCTGTTCCGCACTGGCGTCCCAGATATAATACAGGATGGGATGACCGATGGTATAACCCGGCAATTCATAAGCGGGATCTCCTCGCCAAGCGGTCACCGGTAAGGGATAAGTCCCTGTAAATACGCCCGCTCCTACACACAATTCACCGTCAAAGACGCCAATTTCATCTCCATTCTGGATACCTACGCCATTTATGGTCGCATTTTGGATTATTATGGCATAAGGTGCACCTGTAGGTTCAACAGGTGTGAAATGAACTTGCGCCAAGAGGTTGCCCCCCAGCACTAGTAAACCAATCACGAAAAGTAAAATCAATCGCTTTAACACTGTTTGTCCTCCTTTGAATTCTGGTTGGAAAAATGCAAAATTTGTATTTCTTCGATTGTACTAATTTTAGGTTATTCCCTGTTTTATGCGGCTTCCCAGAATTGATCCCTGTTTAACAGGCTTCCGATTTAAAACGGTGAGGAATCCTGAATTGGATAATTTTCAAATATCTTGCATTATCATCATAAGATCAAGAGTTCAAGAAAAATCTTGAGTCTGGGAACTAATACATCTTTTATAAAATATCTGACGCCAGATCGGAGAGATGACTGCGCTCTCCTTTTTCTAAGGTTACATGAGCATAGATTTTCTGCCCCTTCATTCTATCAATAAGGCGAGTCAAACCGTTTGACCTGGAATCCAAATATGGGGAATCGATCTGCTGGGGATCTCCAGTAAAAACGATTTTCGTACCCTCTCCGGCGCGGGTAATGATAGTTTTCACCTCGTGTCCGGTAAGATTTTGTGCTTCGTCTACAATAAAGTAGACTTTATTCAGGCTGCGTCCACGAATATATGCCAATGCACTGATCGTCAATTTCTCGTTATCCAACATCGCTTGTATTCTGGCATGCATTGGATCGGTGGACTTGAACTGAGAACGGATGACTCCCAGATTATCCCAAAGTGGCTGCATGTAGGGACCGATCTTATCCTTTATCTCTCCAGGAAGGTAACCAATATCCCGATTCGCGAGTGGGATGATCGGCCGGGCGAGATAGATTTGGTTGTAATTTCGTCTTGACTCCATGGCGCCGGCTAGAGCGAGCAAAGTTTTTCCCGTACCGGCTTTTCCGCTCAGTGTCACCAGTTGAATCGCGGGATTGGTCAACGCGTCGATGGCGAACGTTTGTTCGCTGTTCCGGGGATAGATGCCGAAAGCTGTGCGTTTCTCGACACGAATCAGGGCATTCTCCGAGGCTTCATACCTGGCGATGGCGCTCTTTGAATGACCGCGGAGGATGAAATAGGCATTCGGGTAAACCTGACTCAATTTGAAATCGCCAAGGGGAGCAAGAAATGGAGCCTTGAACAATAGGTCGATCAATTCATCGTCCACCGGCTCTAATAGATATCTCCCTTTGTAGAGTTTATCCAGATCCGGAATCTTGTCGCTCTCATAATCTTGTGCGGTCAATCCCAGACTTCTGGCTTTGAGACGAAGGGAAACATCTTTGGAAACCAGTATGACCTCTCTCTCTCGATTCTCATCTTTCATCTCTAGTGCGGTGGAGAGGATGCGGTGGTCAGGAATATCATGGAGAAAAACCGATGCCACATTTGGATGGAGCCTGCCGCTGGCGACCACTCGAATCTTCCCCCGACCATCTCCCAGCGGTACTCCTTCGCTGATCAAGCCTCCTTTCGACGCTAGTTCATCCAACGACCGAGCTATTTCTCGGGCATGGAGGTTAATTGTATCCGTTCCTCGTTTAAACTGATCGACCTCTTCCAACACGATTATGGGAATCGCCAGATCGTGTTCTTCAAACTGCCAGATGGCAGTGGAGTCATGGAGGAGGACATTGGTATCCAATACGTACAGTCGGGATCGTTTGGCTGATTTTAGGGCACCCTTATTCTTCTTCTCAGGCACCGCTTTCTTTTTAGTCGAAGTTTTTGTGGCGCTCATTGTACTATTCCAGGATTTTGATTATGATCCACACAAGTAGTTCATTCATGTGTGGTGTCAGCCGTCCCCGGCTGACACATCATTTCCGTGCGCCCGGTCGCAGTGTGGTGGTGTCAGCCGTCCCCGGCTGACACATCATTTCCGTGCGCCCGGTCGCAGTCCAGCTTGGACAAGATCATGCAGCCTTAGCATTCCCACGCACCGTCCCTCGGAGTCGACCACCGGCAGGATCATGATCTGGCTGGGGCGGTTCTCCATCAGCAACAAAGCATCAATTGCTTTATCGGTGGGAGAAACGCAGACTGGATTACAAGTCATTACCTCCTGCGCCTGTGTTTTCAGGAAATTTGAACTGAGTTTTTGGATGCCGCGTCGAACATCGCCATCTGTAATAATTCCGAGTAATTTCCCTTCTTCATCGACTATATTCAATCCGCCCAGAGCGGTGTGCGTCATGATAATCACCGCTTCATCCATGGTGATAGTGGATAAGGCTTTGGGATTGGCGTCTCCGGAATGCATCAGATCACTGACATTCAGCAGCAGGCGTTTTCCCAAACTTCCCGCCGGATGGTTCTTGGCAAAGTCATCCTGGGTAACGCCGCGCAACTGCATCAACACCGCCGCCAAAGCGTCCCCCATCAACATGGTCACAGTGGTCGAGCTGGTTGGAGCGAGTCCAATCGGGCACGCTTCCCGTTCAACCCCCACGTCGATCCAGATGTCCGCCAGTTTCGCCAGGCGGCTTTGTTCTGAACCAACCATGGCGATCAATTTCGCCCCGCGGTGCGAGAGTATTGGAACCAAGTCGAGTATTTCTTCAGTTTCTCCCGATTTACTGATCAGGATTACAACATCTCCTTCAGCTACCATACCCAGATCACCATGTGCGGCGTCGCTGGGATGAAGAAAAAAGGAGACAATTCCGGTAGAACGGAGCGTGGCGGCGATTTTTGCCGCGATATTGCCACTCTTGCCAACTCCGACCAGGATTACTTTTCCCCTGTTTTCAAGGATTAACTGGACAGCGTCGGCGAAGCTTTTCCCCAACCTGTTTTTCACCGCTTCCGCGGCGGAAATTTCCAAGTCGAAGATCTCCCGCGCTCGAGAAAGAATATTCACACTTTCATCTTTTATCATTTGAACCTGCATGTTTTAAGGGTAGCGTAAGCCTCCGTGCTTGCGATTCTCTCGCAGGCAGGGACGCCTACGCTACCGACAAGAGGGGGCGTAAGCCTCCGTGCTTGCGATTCCTTCGTGCTTGCGATCCCTCCATGCTTGCGATTCTCCGTGCTTGCGATTCTCCGCAGGCAGGGACGCCTACGCTACC
>CAZCRQ010000047.1:0-7610 GCA_964501095.1 uncultured bacterium
AACCGGGGATAATGGCGGATTTGCCTCGAAGCCAAAGATTGATATATAGTGGATTGACATATAGTTGACATATAGTGGTGATGATGATGGTGTCAGCCGTCCCCGGCTGACACAGATGATGATGATGATTGGTGTCAGCCGTCCCCGGCTGACACAGATGATGACAGGTACAGATGATGACAGGTACACGGTCAGCCGAGGACGGCTGACCGCACGATGGTGGTGTCAGCCGTCCCCGGCTGACACAGATGATGATAGGTGTGCGGTCAGCCGAGGACGGCTGACCGCACAAACAGGCTCACAAAGCCACAGGGACGGTCAGCCGAGGACGGCTGACCGCACAGACACCGCACAGACAGGCTCACAAAGCCACAGGGACGGTCAGCCGAGGACGGCTGACCGCACAATAGTATGTTATTATTAACTTATAGTTTATGGGAAGGGGTGCTTATCGCCTTGCGCGCACTCTGGGCGAATAAAACCCGCGCCATCCTGACCACGCTGGGGATTGTCATCGGCGTGGTGACTGTGACCCTGATGCTGATGATCATCCAAGGGCTGAACAAATCGTTCGCCAAGCAGATCAGCACCATCGGCAGTGGAACTGTGTACATCCAACGTCACCCCTGGATTATCATGGACGACTGGTGGCGGTATCGAAATCGTCCGCGAATCACGTACGAGAGCTATCTTGATGTTTCGGAACATTCGAAACTTGCCGATGTGGTTGCTGCCTACACCTGGACAATTCGCCCGATCGCCTATCGCAGCAAAACCAGCGAGGACATCGGCATCATCGGCGTCACCCCGACTTATGCGGAAGCCGCGGGACACACGCCGGAATTCGGCAGATTCATCAGTGAATTGGATGACCGCTCGTCGCGCAAGGTCTGCGTTATCGGTCCCGACATCCAAGAGAAACTCTTTGACCCATTCAATCCGATCGGACGCGATCTGCGCATCGGTGCCCATAATTACCTGGTAGTGGGAATTCTTGAACGACTGGGGACATCGTTTGGGCAATCGAATGACAATTACGTCATGATCCCGATCAACACCATGCTCCATAACTATGGCTCCCAACGCCAATTAACTATCGTGGCAAAAACCGATGATCCTCAACAAGTAGAGAATCTGGTCGATGAATTGACCGGTATCATGCGTCGTTCAAGAAACCTTGCCCCGCGTGAGGAGAATAATTTCTCGATCAATCAGCAGGATGCCCTGATGAACTTTTACAAACGAATGACCGCCGGGATTTACGCCGCCGGTATCATCATCGGGGGAATCGCTCTGGTTGTCGGGGGAATCGGCATTATGAACATCTTGCTGGTCTCCGTTACCGAGCGAACCTGGGAAATCGGGATGAGAAAAGCGGTCGGGGCTCGTACTGCGAACATTCTCTGGCAGTTTCTCGTGGAATCGATGTTGATCTGTTCATTTGGCGGACTAGTTGGCTTGATATTGGCGGCGCTTTTAGGCAGTATGATAAAACCTCATTTACCGGTTTCGCTGCCGATTTGGTTGGCGGCGCTGGCGATCTTCTTCTCCAGTTTCATCGGATTGCTCTTTGGCTTGATGCCGGCGATGCGGGCGGCGCGCCTCGACCCCATCACCGCTCTGCGACAGGATGTATAAAATGAACTACAGCGAATCGATATATATCTCACTGTCCAGCATCTTTTCCCATAAGCTGAGAAGCTCGTTGACTCTTCTCGGGGTTGTAATTGGGGTGATGACCATCATCACCACCATGTCGATCATCAGGGGGTTGCAGAAGATGTTGGAAAATGAGATGCGCGGCTTATCGACTGGGGTTTTCCAGGTTCAGCGCAGCGATCCCTTCACCGATGATTTCCATCATCGGGTATTTCGCCCTAAAATCGGCGCCAAGGAAGTTCGCGCGATCGCGGAAAATGTACCTTTGGCGCAAGTCGTAGCGCCTGAGGTTTGGGAATGGGGAGGCACCTTGAAGTTTGAAAACGAAGCGACACCGCCGAATATCACCCTCGCTGGAGGCGTCTCCGGTTTTGCCCCGAATAACGGTTACACTATCGAATCCGGTCGTTTCATAAATGAAGTCGATGTTCAATATGGGAGTCCTGTAGTTGTGCTCGGTTCGGCGCCCGCACAGAAATTGTTTCCCTACCGCGATCCCTTGGGAGAACGAATCATTGTCGATGGGCAACGCGCCACGGTGATCGGAGTCCTCCAGGAACAAGGATCGATGTTGAACCGTAACGCCGACAACATCGCCATTGTTCCCCTCCCTACATTCACCAACTGGTGGGGTTCGGAAAGAAGTTGGAACATCACGGTGAAGGTAAAAAATCCCGAGGATATCGAGGATGCGATTCAACAAGCGACTACCGCTCTCCGTGTCGCTCGCGGGCTGAAACCGGGTGAGGAAAACAACTTCGCCATTTGGCATTCCAACCAGATGGTGGATATGTTCAACGATCTTACCAAGTCGATCCGTATCGCCGCCTTCGGAATCGCTTCGATTGCGCTTCTGGTTGCGGGTGTAGGTATCATGAACATCATGCTGGTTTCAGTTACCGAACGCACACGTGAAATCGGCGTACGTAAAGCGCTTGGCGCCCCGCGAAGAGAAATCATGATCCAATTTTTAGTGGAAGCGGTGATCCTGACCGAGATCGGAGCAACAGTCGGTGTTGTTTGCGGGATTATTACCGCGGTGCTCCTTGGGAATGCCATCAAGCTGCCGGTGGCTATTCCGCTCTGGTCGATCCTGGTTGGTTTGATCTTCTGCAGTGTGATCGGGCTCATCTTCGGGACATGGCCCGCCTGGAAAGCCAGCCGACTGCATCCTATTGAAGCCTTGCGATATGAATAAGCAAAGTGGAGTGAGGAGTGAGGAGTGGGGAGTGAGGAGTGAGGAGGCGCAGAGAGTTAAACTGTGTTTTCTTGTTTCTACGCTGGATCCTGGATATAAGAGGAAAAAGGGAGTTTCATTATCTTTCTGATAGCAGTAAATTGATCATTATATGTCACTTTTTACACGGATCATCCATGCCGACGGAACTTAAAAAGAGTGCTGTTTTTCTTTCTGAATTCATTCTTCTTACAATCATGGTTATATTCTTCGGTTGCGCTCCGAAGCAGCCGAAGCTGATCCCTCGCGAAGTTCTTTTCGGTAATCCGGATAAATATCACCCCGAGATTTCACCTGACGGCACCTATCTCGCTTACCTGGCGCCAAAGGATGATGTTCTTAACATCTGGATTCGTACGTTTGGCAAACATGACGACCATCCCCTGACCAATGATACCACCCGCGATATCTATTATTACAATTGGACTTACAATTCAAATGAAATCATTTATTCCCAGGACAAAGAAGGAACCTCGGACTGGCTGCTCTATGCTGTAACTATACCGGATGGCAAACAACGCCCGCTTTTCGATTTCGAACGTGTCCACG
The DNA here is from genome assembly GCA_964501095.1 of uncultured bacterium. Taxonomy (GTDB): domain Bacteria; phylum Electryoneota; class Electryoneia; order Electryoneales; family Electryoneaceae; genus CAZCRQ01. The sequence goes on from CAZCRQ010000047.1 coordinate 3,446, forward strand.
ATATCCCTCTCCAGGCAAAGATAGTCAAACTGTTCCCAAACAAACCCGATGAAGCACTCGTTTCCTTCAATCTACGCGATCCTGGCGCCAGCGACCTCTATCATCTTAACATCCGAACAGGAGAGCTGGTTCTGCTTCAACAAGCGACTCCTTATATCTTTGACTGGCTGCTGGATTGGGACGGGAACGTCCGCGGATATTTGCAGGCGGAAGACGATGGCGGTCAATCCATGATGTATCGTGATGGGAATTCAGGTCCCTTCCGTAAGGAGATTGTCTGGAAGCTGATCGATGATTCGAGCTGGTTCCTCTTCTTCCATCAGGACAACAAGCGAATTTACCTCAAAGACAGCCGGGGATTGAATGCCACGGCTCTTGTCCTGTACGATCCCGCCGACCAATCGACAGAGATGGTCGCCCAGATCCCAGATGTGGATTTAGAGAAAACCCTCCTCGATTCCCGTGATTACTCGGTTCAGGCTGCCACTTTTGCTGGAACCCGCACTCAATGGGTGATCATCGACGATCGGGTGCGTCAGGATTTTGCCCTGCTTAACCAGGTCGACCGGGGCGATATTATCATTGTCGACTACACCTTGGATTTCAATACCTGGCTGGTCGCCTACATGCCGGACAATGGTCCTATTGTCTATTACACTTATAATCGAAAAGCTGGAAATGTGGAGAAGCTCTTTGTCCATCGTGAAGCGTTACTCGGTCTGCCGTTGGTTACGATGGACACCATCCAATTCAAGGCGCGGGATGGAGTGCTTCTTCACGGTTATCTCAGTCTGCCCTACAATCATGCCTTGCCTGCACCTACAGTCGTGTTTCAGCAACGGGCATCTCACCTTCGCTGGCAATGGGGTTATAATCCCGAAGTGCAATGGTTCGCTAATCGCGGCTATGCCTGTCTGCAGGTGAATCACCGGGGAAAAATGGGATTTGGCAAGGTATTTCAGAACCTGGGTAACCGCGAGATGGGCGGGAAGATCCTCGCTGATCTGGAGGATGCCGTTCAATGGGCAGTTAAGCAGGGTTATTCAGATCAAAAACGATTGGCGATCGGAGGGGTGAGCAACGGCGGGTATGATGCCCTCTGCGCGGTTACTTATAAACCTGATCTTTTCAAAGCGGCAGTCGCCGTTTCTGGATATGACAATCTGGTTAAATACCTCTCCTCCATCCCTCCGCAGTGGGAACGATTTCGTACCAATATAGATGTACGTGTGGGAAAGATCCCATTTTACGAAAACGGTCCCAACAAGGGGAAATTGAAAGATTCCACCGACTGGACGCCGGAGGAACGAGAGGAAATCGAGTTTCTCCAAAGCCGAAGCCCGTTTTATGGCACAGATAAAGTCAAAGCCTCCTTGCTGATTGCTCATGGAGGTAAAGATTATCTTTATAATGTCTCTTATATGGGGGATTATGTGAAAAGGTTGAAAGCGAATGGTGTAAAAGTGGATTATATTGTTTATGAGAAAGAGATGGTTGACATCAGTCTGCCGGAAAACCGTATGGATTTTCTTGCTCGAATTGAGAAATTCCTCGCGGCTGAACTCGGTGGAAGGTACGAAAAATAATGGATTTAGAACGAAAAATGCAATCAGAAAAAAATATAAAGACAAATGTTCCCTCGCCTGAGGATATAAGGCGAGAAGTGCAGGACTTCTTGAATAAGCGATACGGTTCATCGGTGGTGATGTCGCAGGTAGAGATTCTCGGACAAAAGGAATCCTCCACTCACCCGAGGGATGATGAGCAGGAGATTCATTTCGACATGACCCCCGAGGAGCTGGAAAGCTATTTAAAACAATATGTAGTCCATCAGGATGAAGCAATCGAGATACTGGCGACAAAAATCGCCACCCATTTTCACCGGATCAAATGGGAAAACCACTATGGCGATAGCCTGCCGGCGATCCCCGGACAGATCAAGCCGAATATCCTGATGATCGGACCTACCGGCGTCGGCAAGACCTATATGATCAAATTGATCGCTGACCGTATCGGGGTGCCCTTTGTCAAAGGCGACGCCACTAAGTTCAGTGAGACCGGATATGTCGGCGGCGATGTGGAAGACCTGGTGCGCGACCTGGTGAAAGCCGCCGGCGGCAACATTAAAACAGCGGAAAATGGGATCATCTACATTGATGAGATCGATAAAATCGCCGCCAGTCAGGGATTGGTCGGACCGGATGTCAGTCGCACCGGTGTCCAGCGTAATCTTTTAAAATTGATGGAAGAGACCGAGGTTGAACTACGCGTGCCGCATGATCTCGCCAGCCAGATGGAAGCGGTGATTGAGACCCAACGCAGCGGAAAAGCGCCGCAAAAACGCATCAACACCCGCAACATCCTCTTCATCGTTTCCGGCGCCTTCAATGGTTTGGAAAAGATGGTCAAACGCCGTCTCAACCGTCAGCCCATCGGTTTTGGCGGCGACATTCAGAAAGGCAGCGACAAACTCGATGACATCCTCGATCAAGTGTCAACACAGGATTTGATCGAATACGGCTTCGAATCGGAGTTCATCGGACGGTTGCCGGTGCTGGTGCGTCTCCATGAGCTGGACGTGGAGGGATTGTACGAGGTGCTCACTAATCCCTACAACGCTGTGGTTCAGGGCAAGATACGCGATTTCGCCGCTTATGGGATCGAGTTAAGTATTCACGATGAGATTTTACGTAAAGCCGCGCAACTGGCGCATAAAGAAGGTACCGGAGCGCGCGGACTGGCGCGGGTTGTTGAACGGATGCTGATTCACTTTGAAAAACGGCTGCCCTCCTCCAATATCAAAAAATTCAATCTTACTCTCGAGAGGGAGAAAAATCCCCGTACCGCTTGTGATGAATTGATTCTTAGATATTCTTTGGAGGATGCTGTAGAGCAATTTAAGAAAAAAACCGGAGTTACTTTGAATATCTCTCCCGCGGCGATACATTGGCTACAGGAACAAGCATTGAGTGAGATTACTCCCGGCAAGCTGCTTCTCCAACGCCTGGAAGGTTATGAATATGGAATCAGTTTCCTCGGAAAAGACAATCTTCAAGTGACCGTCAATCTCCTCAAGAATCCAAAAGACTACCTTGAAAGCCTGATTAAAAAATCCTACCGCGATAACGATTTAAAACGATAAATTGTATCTTTACAGACTGTCCGAGAATGTCCGGGAGTCTTTCAGGGTGTCATTCCCACGAAGCAGGCTGTCCGAGAATGGGAAAACATGGCGGCGATGTCATTCCCGTGAAAGCGGGAATCCAGGAAAAACAAGCACTTATAAAATCAGCCACTTTTTTTACTTATAGAACCGGATTTTTCTAACATATTGAAATTCATGGATTCCCACTTTCGTGGGAATGACACCTCGGGTGACTTCCCTATATTTTCGGAAAGCCTACCGAGCCCAAAGCCCGAGGTAATCCCATGACAAATGTAATTATCCTTGCCGCAGGCGAAGGAAAAAGAATCGGGCAACCAAAGGCATTGCTCCCTCACAAAGGAGCCACCTTGTTGGAAAACGTAATATCCATCTATTCCTCTTTTAATCCAGTCACTCCCTCTTCTAATCCAGTCACTCCCTCTTCTAATTCAATCATTCTGAACGAAGTGAAGAATCTCTCTTTTTCTCCCACCGCGCTTATGATTAAAACAATAATTGCCGTCATCAATAGAAAGGTTGCCGACGAGTTGATAAAAGCATCCATTTTCTGCGAGCTGGAGAATAAAGGAATCCTGTTTGTAATCAACGATCAAGTGGAGAAGGGGCAATTACATTCAATTCATCTTGGAATTCAGGCTCTTGATCAGAGCGAGGCTGGAATTTTGCTTCATCCGGTCGATCATCCATTTGTGCAAACGGCGACGATCCGGACTATGCTTGAACATTACGCTCCTGACCGCATCATCATCCCCACTCACCAAGGCAGACGTGGGCATCCACCTTGTTTTGGAGTCGAAACGATACCATTTTTATTCGATGCGCCGTTCGATGAGGGGGCGAGATGGGTATATCGTACACACCCAGACCGGATCGATCATCTGGATGTTTCCGATCCTGGCATCTTGATGAATGTGAATACGATGGATGATTTGACGATAAGTTAGCGTAGCCTGGGCGTCTCGCCCATGAAAGGTGAAAGCGTAGCCTGGGCGTCTCGCC
>CAZCRQ010000047.1:7710-13281 GCA_964501095.1 uncultured bacterium
CGTAGCCTGGGCGTCTCGCCCATGAAAGGTGAAAGCGTAGCCTGGGCGTCTCGCCCATGTAAATGAAGGGAATCAAGGAGATGAAAAAACGCGAGACAATCTGGCAGCGGGCGTATGAGCTTGAGCAACAGGGCAAAGCTTTCTGCTTGGTGATGGTGACAGCGTCATCGGGTTCAGTTCCCCGCGGATCGGGGGCAGCGATGCTGGTCTCCAGTGACGGCGTAACTGTAGGCACGATCGGCGGAGGGAATGTAGAACGTCTCTGCACCCAGGAAGCCTTGAAAGTTATCGCGGAAGGCAAACCGGTGACTGAATCTTACTGCCTCGACGATATAGAAGGAACGGAGACCGGTTCTATCTGCGGGGGAAGTTTTACTATAGTCTTTTTCCCCAATCCAGCTAAGCGAGTGGCGCATATTTTCGGAGCGGGGCATGTCGCCCGTCCCACCGCCCATCTCGCCGCTTTGGCTGGGTATTCAGTCATTATTTACGACAACAATCCCGAATTTGCGAATGCGACCTTCTTTCCTGACGCTTCTAAAATCGTGATCGGCGATGCGGTGACTCAAGCACGTGAACTTAAACTGAAACCTGAGGATGTTGTCATTATCCTCTCAGCTTCTCACGAAACGGATCTGCAGGTGTTGAAGACCTTCAAGGACCGTCTGCCCTTGTATTTAGGTATCATCGCCAGCCGTAAGAAAGCTCTGCATTTTCGTCAGGCATTAGAAGTTGAGGGATGGTCGGCGGCGGATATCGAGGCGATTCATACACCTATCGGGCTGTCCATCGGGGCGCGTACTCCGGAGGAGATTGCGGTATCCATCGTCGGGCAACTCATTGCGACCTGCGGCTCGATGGAATCCCCCTCCAAATAAGTATTTACTCTTGTCGGGGCGACTGGATTTGAACCAGCGACCCCCTGCTCCCGAAGCAGGTGCGCTACCGGACTGCGCTACGCCCCGAATCCTCCGGTCATTCTGAACGAAGTGAAGAATCTGTTTCCGAATTCGCAATATATATCAATACATATCAAGTATCAATTCCAATACTGATCCCTATTCCCCTGAACACTCCTATTTATCTGTTTTCCCACCACGGATTGCAGCACTTATAATCAGAGGCTATATTAAGCTGCAGGTCATGATTGATATGAGGATCGATGAGAAGCTCGTTGAATGAAAGATGGGAAGAGTTCAGAAATGTGACCATTGTAGCGCAACGATTGATCAACGCCAATCAGAATGTGTTGAAACTCACTACCGCTTTCAGCCTGGCGTTGCAACGAGGGGCATGATTTTATAACACGATGATTGATTCAGCCATAATAAAGCGCATCTGCCAAATCGCGCTTCAGCGCAAACAGAGTTGCTTTCAACCAGACATCGAGGCGCACCGGGAAGCCCTGCAGGAAGCCATCCGGGGAAAATCATTCCTGGTCGCCGGCGGAGCGGGTTATATCGGCAGTGGATTTGTCCGCGAACTCGCCGCGTATCGTCCGGAAAAATTACATATAATCGATCATTCGGAAAATGGGATTGTCGATCTGGTGCGTTTTTTACGCGGAACACGCGAATTCAAGGTTCCCAACTTCCGTACTTTCTCCTTGGATTATGGCAGCCCCTTGATCGCGCCGCTTATAGAATCGCAGGGAGCATACGATGCCGTCTTCTCCTTTGCGGCATACAAACATGTCCGTTCCGAGCGCGATCCCTATTCCGCCTATCAGTTGCTTGAAACCAACCTGATCAAGGGGGCGTCATTTTTCCGACAAACAGCGTTGGCGGGCATTCCTCATCTTTTCAGCGTCTCCACTGACAAAGCCGCCAATCCGGTAAGTCTCATGGGCGCCTCGAAACGGGTGATGGAGAGCTTACTCATGCTGGTGAAAACCGCTTGGAGTCCCGATCCGGCAAACTTTTCGGTCTACTCCGCGCGCTTCGCCAACGTGGCATTTTCAACCGGCAGCCTTCCTCAAGGGTGGTTGAAATGGATGGTGAATCGTCAACCTTTGGCGGCGCCATCCGATATCGAACGTTACTTCATCACCCAGCAGGAAGCAGCTCAGCTCTGCCTGCTCGCCGCCTTCATTATGCCCCAGGGACATATCGCTATCCCACGTGTGGATACTAATTGGAAATTGATCAACCTGAAAGTATTTGCCGAAATTACTTTGCAAGAATTGGGATTCCAACCTTTTTACTGTCAGAATGAAGAGGAAGCCTTTGCTGTGTTCGACAACGCTATGGCGAAAAAACAATATCCCTGTGTTTTCCTGCCCTCGGAAACTTCAGGTGAAAAACATTATGAGGAATTTGTTGCGGCAGATGAAATACCGATTGATTGCACTTTGAATACTTTACAAATGATTGCACTTTCTGATAAATTAACTCTTGATCAATGGAGAGCTTTCCGTCAGGATTTCCGTCAACTTCCCCTCAGCGATGACCTGCCGGAAAAGATGCTTGGATTACTGCGTTCTTTATGCCCTCAATTCCAACATAAAGCGAGTCCTTATGATCTCGATCAACGGTTATAACCTGGCTGTAATCGGTAACCTGGCTATAGTCACCCTGCACCACAAGTAGTGCAGGACACCCTTGACACCCGCTGCTAAAATGAAAAAATAGGATAGGGATGATGTCAATGATGGAGAAGATGCATTTATTCTAAAGCGGGCTTGTAAGAACAGTAAAACGAAAAAATCCAAAATTATCATAAACGATTTCATTAGGAGGCTAAAATCATGTCTACTCCGATTGGTAGTGTTTGTCATGTAGAATTGTTCGCCAAGGATCTTGATCAGAGCGCACGATTTTATAGTGAATTGTTTGGTTGGACAACCTTTCCCCATGATGAAGGATACATGATGTGGGAGGATCCTGCGGGGCTAGGTGGCGGATTCACGGCTGCCGGCGGACCTACATTGAATTCCGCGGCGACAATCTACATGAAAGTCGAAGACATCCAGGCGACTCTGGCGCGAATTGTGATTCATGGTGGAGTCATTATTCGGGAAAAAACCGAAATCGGGGGAAATAACGGTTTTTATGCGTTATTCCGTGATCCTGCCGGCAACAATGTCGGGTTATGGAGTTCCATATAAACTATGCAACTTCAAATTAGGGAAAGAGAACTGGATGGAGATCACGCTTCGATTTTATGGCGAGTTGAATGATTTTTTGCCTCCCCGACTTCGTCAGATCGAATTTACCCTTATGGTACATAGCCGAACCAGTGTGAAGGATGCCGTAGAATCGGTCAAGGTGCCTCATACCGAAGTTGCGCTTATTCAAATAAATGGTCGAATGATAGATTGGAACCAGAGGCTCAGTCCCAACGATCGGATCGCTGTCTATCCTTCTCCCTATATTATTGAATGGGTGAATTGTTCGCCAGTTTATCTTCAACCGGTGGAACCCTTAAGGTTTGTTCTTGATGTGCATCTTGGGCGTCTAGCCGCATATTTGCGTCTGTTGGGATTCGATTGCTTATACTCTTCACGCGATGTGAAGGATCAGATGCTGATCGAATTGGCGTTGGAAGAAAACCGGATTCTTCTGACCATGGATCGCAAGATGCTGATGAACAAACAGTTGAAATGGGGACGCATCATACGCAGCCGTGATCCGATCAAACAGGTGGAGGAGGTGATAGAACGATACCGCTTGAGGGATAAGGCTGATCCGTTTTCTCGATGTATGGTCTGCAATGAAAGGTTGTCGATGGCCGATGAGAACCATTTCCGAAGAACCGCGCCTGAATGTGTCAAACAGACTTATACAGTGGATCAACTGAGACAGTGTGACAACTGCGGCAGGTTGTATTGGCAGGGATCACATTGGAAAAGGATGACTGATATGGTGCGGATGTGGGGGGTGGAGTGATCCACGAAGACACACGAAGAGGCACGAAGAAGCACGAAGACAGAAGAAGATATAAAGGCGAACTCTTGGGATGGAGTTGCACTTGGTGCATAATTTCACTAAGTTCACATGCTACATTTTTATCGGTTATAATTAAGGCGGCAGTATTCATTAAGTGATTCGGGAGGCGAAACTAACATGGTGAAATTTAAACACATTACTATCCCTGACAGAGGTAAAGCGATCTCAGTTGATCAGGGAAAACTTGTTGTACCGGACAATCCGATTATTCCATACATCGAAGGAGATGGAACAGGACGGGATATTTGGAAAGCATCAAAACGGGTATTCAACGCCGCAGTGGAGAAGGTGTCTGGCGGAAAGAAAAAAGTCGCCTGGATGGAGATCTATGCAGGTGAGAAGGCGACAAAAGTATATGGCGAAAATGTTTGGCTGCCGGAAGAGACCATAGAAGCGATGCGTCAATTTTTGGTTGCGATCAAGGGACCGTTGACCACACCGGTGGGTGGCGGATTCCGCAGTCTGAATGTCACACTTCGTCAGGTGTTGAATCTATATGCCTGTGTACGTCCGGTTCGATATTTTGAAGGTGTTCCCAGTCCATCGAAACGCGCTCACGAGATGAACATCATCATTTTCCGTGAGAATACGGAAGATGTATATGCTGGAGTCGAATTTGAGAGCGGTTCTCCGGAAGCGTTGTTCTTGATCGATATTTTGAAAAACAAATATGGAAAGAAGCAGATTCGCGATGACGCTGGCATCGGGATAAAACCGATGAGTCCCACGGGAACAAAACAGCTTGCCCGCAAGGCGATCCGCTGGGCGATCGAGAAGAAGCTGCCCAGTGTGACCTTCATGCACAAGGGCAACATCATGAAGTATACCGAAAGTGCCTTTAAAAATTGGGGGTATGAAGTCGCAGTGCAGGAATTTCGTGATCATGTGATTACTGAAGCGGAACTGTGGGATGAGACCGTCGCTGAGGATGGGGTTACTCCGATTTCCAAACCGGGTGCATTTTCCCATTTACGCGGGGGAAAACCGGCTGGGGATCCCAATGGACGTATCGTTGTCAAGGATCGCATTGCGGACAGTATGTTCCAGCAGATTCAAACCCGTCCCAGCGAGTATCATGTAGTGATAACACCGAATTTGAATGGCGACTATATTTCCGATGCCGCCGCGGCGCAGGTCGGAGGCTTGGGAATGGCGCCAGGCGCCAATATCGGCGACTTTGTCGGACTATTTGAAGCTACGCACGGCACGGCTCCCAAATACGCTGATAAAGATGTCATCAATCCCTCTTCTTTTATTCTTTCTGGTTGCATGATGTTTGAGTATATCGGATGGGATAAAGTGGCGAATATGATTTATCAGGCGATTCAGGAGACCCTTCGTCAGAAACGAGTCACCTACGACTTGCACCGACTGATGGAAGGCGCGACGAAGCTGCACACATCCGAATATGCCTCGGCGATTATCGAAAACATGAAGTAATGTGGTAGAATCGGCGTCTCGCCGATTGCAGATATGATCCAATCAAGCCCCATAAGGCATTTTCAAGGCTTGCCAATCTTTGGAAAGGGTGTTTACCTTGAGCAATGGGCGGGATGACAGTTTTAAGATTTAATGGGCGAGACGCCCATTCTACGGGGCAATGGGCGGGATGACAGTTTTATAA
>CAZCRQ010000048.1:0-2028 GCA_964501095.1 uncultured bacterium
TCAAGCCAGCGATCCTGCACCGTCAATTTAATTATAAGTAGAGTTAATAATTGAAATACTCAACAATAATCTACACTATCTTAAGTATTGTCGCTATCGGATTATGGATACCGGATACATATTTTGGATGGATGATTTTAGGATTTTTAGTCATTGATCATGTGATGATGGTCATAAATCCTACCTATTTTATATCTCGTTTGGTCAGAGTCGCTTTGATTATCCCACAAATCATTTTAGGAATGTTGGTTGTCTTTCAATATCTCTATAACTCCGCCTTAAGCCTTGTCCTTTCCTTTATTACCTTGATGATGTTAATCTGGATTCTTCGTGAATTTTTTTTCGCTTCAAAAACTCATTTTCCTGATAAGCAATCCATCGAGATTTCAGTCAAACGTGAAGGGACTCTAATTCTTCTGGTCGGAATTTATCTTTTTCTCGTGGGATTGATTGCAGTTATAGTTACAAGTCCGGTGGGGAAGAGGCTCTACTATTGTTTGGTAGTATCAATTTATGGGCTATTAACAGTATTTATTGCGCGAGAATTTGTCATTTTAAATCGCCGTCGTCTCTTCATCCTGGTGAGAACCGTACTGATAATTATCCTGGGAATTCTCTATCGGGGCTTTCCCCGAGGTATGTAGCACGGGCGTCCCGCCCGTGACTTATGCGAGACGCCCATGCTGCAAACGGGGGATTGACAGCGACTCTGGGATATCTTAAAATATGACCAAAGAGCTGCTCTGACATTATCTGAAATCCAAGCCGCAAGTATATGCTTGATAATAAGTGGTTTAGGAGAATACCATGATTTGCGAAAATTGCGATAAACTGGGGAGTTGTTCCGGACTCCCCGATGATTGCGATCTGCTGTATACGGTGATCGCACGCACTACACTGGCGATGATGTTGGATGATGTTGTCTCGATTAAAAACACTTTGATCGGTACTCTCGAGTACTTACAACGCAACGGATGCAAGACTTATGCTGATATTGAATTTTTGGATAAACTGATGTCTTCCAGCTACATTTTCAAGAGGTGGTTACGAGTCAAGGACGCCGCGCATCCCAAAGACTTCAATCCGCCGGAGGGGATTCTCTGGTAGATTATATCTGATAATAAGGTTGTGTGAAACTAGTCATTCAACTCTTTTTTCCTCGATAATCCCTCTCTCCAGTGCTTCACGGTAAGCCATGACGATGTCGGTTAGAACCTGTGGAGTACAACACCATTCAGGCAGTTTTAATTCAGCCAGCATGGCGACTTCGATTTTACGCAATCCAATCGCTCGCGGCAACAAGGGTTCAAGAATAAAACGACGAATTCTCCGGTTCGGAATTTCCGGAAGGGGATCATCTCCAAGGAGATGACGGATCTCCGTGTCCTTCATTTGGAATGGAGGTTTTTCCCTGGTAAAAAAGCGTCGATCATCCTCTCGCAAGAGTATTTTTTCCAGAACGGGATTGAGAAAATCGCGTGCGAAGAGGAATCCGGTTTCCGGCATGGCAAGTTCGCTAGTAGGTAAAATTGGGCGTGATAACTTGGCAAAAGCGGTTTCCGAATACTTCAGAACCGGACGCGGGGTGGTACGAAATTGCTCCAACCGATATTCAATGTCATTGGCGAAAAGATCATCTTCGGTGATTCCATGATGAATCTCCAGAGAACGCACGAGTTGAATCCAGGAGTCATTCATGATGTCGGATGATTGCTTTTCCCAGCGATGGATGGTTTTTTGCGATTTTCCCGCATATCTAGCAATCTCGATCACTTTCAATCCAAGAGTTCGCCTTAGGGCTTTAAGGATTCTTGCCAAGCGCCTACGGGAGGGAATTTTTACTTGCATCTCGACTCCAAAATGGTTATAGAACTATCTTATATCTGACCGAAAACCAATAAATTTGCAAAAAATTCCTTTAAGTCATACCAGCTCGTTTAATATGATACGGATTACCAGATTTTCAAAGAGTTGGTACCGTATAGGTGCTCTAACAAAAGATTCAGTAGCATGGGCGTCTCGCCCATG
>CAZCRQ010000048.1:2128-13243 GCA_964501095.1 uncultured bacterium
AACAAAAGATTCAGTAGCATGGGCGTCTCGCCCATGACACAAGCGGGACGCCCATGACACGGGCAGGACGCCCGTGCTACTACGGACATTCAGGCTCGGTACTCTTCAGTGATATCGGTTTTATTCCGAATGCTGAAAGCACGGAATTCATTTGGAGGGATAGAGGAATCAGCGAGTAATCGGATGAAAAGGCGTTGATGCAGCATGATCCGGCGGATCCGATTCAGGACGCCTCCTTCGGTAAGAAAAACATACAAATCAGGGTAAACATGCACTCTGACACGCATTTCACCCGCCCGGTTTCGAAATCGCGCCAGCCAGCGCTCTAGTTCGGTGACGATAGTCTCCTTCGAGGCGATCATGCCGGTGCCATGACAAACGCTGCAGGATTCTTTAAAGGTAAACAACAGCGAAGGTTTGATTCGTTGACGTGTCATCATCATCAATCCAAAATGACCAATCGGAGCCACATCCACCTTTGCTCGATCCTTCTTGAGTTCTTTCATCACTTCATCGTACACCTTTTTCCGATTTTTTTCCTCTAAAAGATCGATGAAGTCTATTACAATAATGCCACCAATATCGCGCAGCCGTAATTGACGACAGATCTCCCTCGCTGCACTTAGATTCACTTTTAAACTGTTCTCTTCATGGTTCTGTTTCCCGATGAACCTACCGGAGTTCACATCAATGGTAACCATCGCCTCGGTGTGTTCGATGATGATGTGACCGCCGCCTTCGATCCAAACCTTTCTGCGTATACCCTGCTCGATCTCCGGTTCTATCTGATACTTGTCAAAGATAGGTACGCTTTCTCGATAGAGATGAATGCGGTCAACAAGTTGAGGAGCGACAGAGTCTACATAAGCCGTGATTTCGCGATATAGATTGCGTTTGTCCACCACCAGCATGTCGATTTCCGGGTTGAACAGATCTCGGATGACGCTGCTAGAGAGGGAAATTTCTTTATAGACCATAGCTGGAGCATTCACCCATCTCGCTTTTTCTTCGATTTTTCTCCAGAGAGCATAGAGGTTGTCAATGTCTTCACTGAGGGTGGCTTCGTCACGATCAACCGCAACCGTGCGAACAATCAAACCGCATCCCGCCGGTTTAAGGTGTCGGGCGATGGTCTTCAACCGCCGTTTCTCACGGGAATCATGAATCTTTCGGCTGACTCCGACACTGGTAGAGTATGGAACCAATACGACGAATCTTCCGGGGAGAGCCACTTCTCCCGAAACACGAGGTCCTTTATTCCCAATAGGTTCCTTGCTTATTTGAACGAAAATTTCCTGGTTTGTTTGGAGATTGATTTGCTTCGCTTGACCTTTCCCCGTCTGGCTGTCTGTTTCCACTTCTTCATCCGGGGAATAGAGTTCCCCGGCATCGTTGAAATGGAGAAAGGCATCCTGGCTCCATCCGATGTCAACAAAGGCGGCAGACATTCCGACCAGTACCTTTCGCACCCGACCCTTATAAATATCACCAACGTTCCGTTCATTCTCCGGACGTTCAACGAACAATTCCGCCAGGTGACCGTCCTCTAAAAGCGCGATTCGAGTTTCGGTAGTGGAGGAGTTGATGATGATCTCTTTACTCATTGCTTTTCATTCCCAGATAGAAAGAAGATGGGCGCTCTGATTCAGGATTTGTATAGGATCGAGCCATTCCTGCCCAAGCTGAGCGAAAACTCCGCTGCGACAGGTGAGGAGACGATTGAACGTGGGGAAATTCCAGGCTTTGAATAATTCATCCAATCGCGCCGTGGAGCCGTCACATACTTTTAAAATCACCTCCCACCGCTTTCCCGCAGAATCTGAAGTCACTGATTCAACAAACTGCCGCAGATCGAGAGGACGCGATTTCCCGCCGATATTTCTCATAATGACGTAAGTTTGTTTTTCCATCCATGATTTAACATACTCTTGGAAATGCTGATCTCCAAGAGAAGGTAGAGTATAAGAGATTTTATCAATTTTTGCGGTCAATTTCGGCGCCTTGCCCTGAAAAGTCGCAATTCTCCGCAATGTTAAAGCCTCCGGAATGACATTCTCGAGCTGTTCCTTGAGTTTTCCGGCTGGTAAAGATTCTGCCAGATCGAGATCAAGAAATTCCGCTTCAGAGATACATCCCAGGGGAAGCGGCATCCCGAACGAGAGGCGGGGATGGGGATGATAGCCCTTTGAGAAGGCGAGCGGAAGTTGAGTCTGTCGCAGAAGCCGTTCCCAGAGTCGCACCATATCCCGGTGACCAGTCCAACGGAACCGCTCGTTTCTCTGGTAGCATATTCTCGCCCGGGAAACCACCTCAACCTGAAGATTCGATTCCATCGCCTGGTTCAGGTGAAGTTCCGGTGGTTTGATCGCTTGTTGGCAGACTTTTTCGCCTTTTGGGATGAATGTGGTCAACCCGCAGGCATCGCAGGTTCCCTGACGGCAATCGTCAACCTCTTCCCCACGTTGCGCCCGCTCCCATTCTTTCCGAAAAAACTTCACCGTTATACCCTTGGAGAGATGCGACCAGGGCAAGATGGTTTCTGGATCGCGTTTCCCGACATACTTCTCCGGCTGCAAACCGGCGTCATGAAACGCCTGAGTCCAGCGTTCCGGATTGAAACGATCCCCCCATGACTCCAGAGTGCCTCCACTGCGCCAGACATTTTCAATCACCCGGCACAATCGTCGATCACCACGCGACAACGCTCCTTCAAACAATGCATTGCGCGGACTGTGACTGATGAAACGAATCGGCGTGGATTGAAATTTTTCCTGTAGATATTTCAGCTTTTCTGCCAGAACTTCGGGTGTATCCTGCCCCACCCATTGAAAAGGGGTATGACTTTTAGGCACAAAGGGACTGATTGATACGGTAGTTTTCTGGTGTCTACTTTTTCTCAACCGCGCCACCATCAACGACATTTTCACTATTCCATCCAGATCCTCACGTGTCTCAGTCGGCAATCCGATCATGAAATAGAGCTTGACGCCATTATATCCGGCAGAGTATGCCAATTCCGCAGCGCGCGCCAGGTCAGCATCGCTAGTATTTTTATTGATTATGCTGCGCAGACGTGGTGTTCCGGCTTCCGGGGCGAAGGTCATCCCGCCTTTACGTCCCTCGGGAAATGCCCGAGCCATCTCTTCCGTGAATGAATCCGGACGTAATGAATGGTAGCTTAGGGAAACGCCTTTTCCTCGCAGCGCCTGGTGAAGCTCACCGATCAGCAGGGGAAAATTATTATAGTCAGAGGTGGAAAGTGAAGAGAGGCTGATTTCCTCAAATCCGGTGGCGGCAATGGAATCAACCGCCTGTTCGACAATGTCCGGGACTATTCGCTCCCGTACCGGACGATAGATCATTCCGGCATGACAGAACCGACAGCCGCGGGTGCAGCCGCGGGCAAGTTCTATCACCAATCGGTCATGCGTTATTTCAAGAAGCGGCACCAACGGGCGATGAGTGTAATAACATGATTTAAGCTCCCTGACGGTTCGACTGATAATTATATCCGAAGGTTCCCCGGATACCGGTTTTTTCGCAATCATAAATCCATCTAGCGAGACCTCCATCGGGTATTGTGCGGGAAAGTAGATCCCCGGCAGAGTTGCCAATCGATCCAGTTTCTGATTACGGGATAAGTTGCAACGTTTGGATTCGAGTAGAATGTTAGATATTTCAACGGAAATCTCCTCACCATCGCCCAGCGCAACTATATCGACGAAGTCGGCAAATGGTTCGGGATTAAAAACCACCGGACCACCCACAATAACAATAGGATCGCCTTCTTTCCGGTCAGACGCATGAATCGGGAGGCCTCCGAGATCCAACAATTCCAACATTCCCGGGATCGCCATCTCGTATGCCAGGCTGATCCCGACGACGTCAACTTCACAAAGTGGAGTATGGGTTTCAAGCGTGTAGAGGGGGATTTTATTACGACGCAGGATAGCCGCCGCTTCTTCATCCGGCAGATAAGCCCGTTCGGCGGCAACTTCAACAAAAGTGGTATTGAGGCAATGATACAGTATCGCCAAACCCTGATGGCTCATGGCGATCTCGTATAAATCCGGAAAGCAGAGAGCCCATCTTACTTCCGGATTCTGCTTTACGATGCGGTTGAGTTCTAATCCGGCGTACCGATTGGGTTTGCGAACCAGGGGTAAAAAATTATTCTCAATTTCCGCGTGCAACTCATGATACATTCAGGTTTGATTGCCTCTTTTGATAAATCCGACCTAAGCTTCCAGTCGAGCTGATTAGTGTGTCGTTTTTACGAAACAGATTGTCCAAGAATGCCGGGAAGTCACCTTGGGTAACTTCCCGGCATTCTCGGACTACTAGGAATACGAATATACCTATACACCCCTCATCGCCGGCGGGGACGCCTGCGCTACTGTTTTTCTATGTTAATCCCTGGATCAATTCCAATGCCATCAAAACCGCCAGCAAGAGAAACAAGACACTCAGTGCAATTCTGGTAACGCCGAAATTCCTCTTCGACCAATCGGCAAATTGTTCGGATGCTGTCCCGACATAAGCCAAGGCAAAAACAAACAGCAGAGGCGTAATAAAAAGAACATTATATAGAAGTAAAAAGAAAAACGCATGAGCGCTGAGAGATGGATCTTTAAGCATCAGCACGATAGTCGGCAGGTAGACTTGCCCAGTGCAAACCGCTTCAAATAGAGAAACCAGCGCACCAATACCACTTGAGCCAAGCAGCAGATTCCTTGTCTTCAATCCTTTTCTCATGATTTGGTGGATGCGTCGCTTGTTTCTCTGGCTTAATTGTAAAGTTTGGTCTTCGGTTTTTCGCCCGCTCGCATAGTATCGTATGGTATCCCTAATTGCGAGGATAAATAGATAGATTAAAAGAACAAAGGTAAGAGCAAAGATTACCTTGGAGATCACACTGAATACCGAGAGTGCCTGCAATGCCCGAAAGGCGCCGAGACCCAGCAGAAGATACACCACAAAAACACTCGTTGTAAAACCAAGTCCGACAATCATCATCTGCCGTTTGGTCGACTTCGCATAGCTGAGCAGGCTGAGAAAAAAGACCAGGGTAGCAAAAGCGCATGGATTGACACCGTCGATCAGACCCGCTCCCACAACTGCCCAGAACGAGAGCGATTGGAAAAAGGTTCGCGCCTGGTTATGAGTTACCTCAACTTGCTCGGGAAAAATCGTCTGTTCATCTTTATCGAGCGCCTCGGCAATTGCCCGATCGAGACGGCTGCTTAAGTCTTTTCTCCCGGTAATCGACGATGACCCAATAAAAAGGGTGAAAGGAGAGCGTTTATCTTCGACTCCATATCGTTTCCGAAGGGAGATCAGTTGCGCATAAGCGTTTGGATCTTCAATGTTGAAACGATCGATAATGATCTGATTCCCCCATTTCTCTTCTAATTTTGGCAGCAGGGCGTCTTCGACCCGACGGCAGCTCTGGCATCTCGGCGATCCGAAATAGAGAATATGCAACGGTGTAAACTGTTCACCTATTTCTCCGGGAGTCTGACGTTGATCTATGGAAGTCTGCGTTGGAGGAGCTTCGCTTGGTGTGGAAAGAAATTCAAGAGCTTCAAGAGAATCAACCGGTTGTCTTTGTTGATCGGTCTTATTGAAAGTAGAGTCAGGACGGACGAAAATACTGATTGCCAGGCGAATCAGGTTGAATTTCTCATCATTCGTATAGATATAGATGATCTTTTCACCGATCCCGTCCTTTTCTTCAGACAGGACTTCAAAGGTAAAACATAAAAATCCGTGGGGATGCAAATCATTGCCCTCAGGGTGCGCCTCCGCTATTATGCAATCGCAGGTGACTTCCGCATCGACCGGCTTGATAAAAATCTTATTTTGATCTTCAAATCGAATCAAAGTCAGTGTGTCAGCAAAGGTGTCGCCCCGATTATGTTTCCCGTAATCCAGGCGGATCTGTGAGCTTTGTAAGATGATCTCACCGGCGCTTCCTGGGAACGGGATGATAAAACCAGTCAGTAAAATGAATAATAGGATCGTCTTGCAATTCATCGAATATCCTGTCGCACAGAATCAATCGGAACTATCCGGGCTTTCAAGATACGCACCGGATTATTCGGGACGTCATAGATATCGCGATCCGTCGCCGCGATGGAATCGACTACTGCCATACCTTCGATCACTTCACCGAACACAGTGTAATACCCATCCAGATGCGGCTGCGGCTGCAGACAGATGTACCACTGACAATCGGCGGAATTTGGCTCCGCTCCGCGCGACATCGCTAAAGCGCCGCGTAAATGTTTGTGTTCATTGAATTCAGCCTCTAAGGTCTGTCCGCTTCCTCCCTTGCCGTAATCCCAGCGTTTTGTCTTTGCCTCGGCGGTAGTCGGGTCTCCCGCCTGGATGACAAAACCTGGAATCACCCGATGAAAAAGCACCCCATCATAAAAACCTTCACGGGTAAGCTCTTTAAAACGTTGGACATGCTGTGGGGCAGCATCGGCATACAGCTTGAACGCAATCCGACCATAGTTAGTTTCAATAAGGACAAATTCCTCCTTCTGAAAAAGTGTGCAGCATATTAATGTTAAACAGCAGAGAGGGAGATAAATCAATAGTTTCCCGTCGCTTCTGATATATCTAAAAAATGTTATAAAATTAGATTTTATCGAATTATAATTTATCATTATATTACAACCTTATCTTCTTTACGAGCGTATAGTAGACCATTGCATCTTCAATAAAGCAAGGTGCTACAAACCAATCCGCGGAACAGGCTGTCCGAGAAGGGAAAAACACGCTGGCGGTGTCATTCCCGCGAAGGCGGGCTGTCCGAGAATATCAGGGAGTCACCCGAGGTGTCATTCCCACAACCGGATGAACTAAAATTCAGCCTCCACCACCCGATCCCTGCCAGCAAGGTCTTGATGAATCCGAACCGAATTACTCCATTGACGGTGAATATCTATCGCCCGCGCTCCCTGTTTTTCCCCGATTTCTCCGAGAAAGAGCCCATTTCGATTTAGTATACGAGGGAGAAATATCGCCATCGCCCGGTGAAAATCCAATCCATCGCTTCCACTCACCAATGCCTGTTTTGGTTCATGATCACGAATCTCACGTGGGAGAGTTGCCCATGCCGATTCTTCAATATAGGGAGGATTGGAGATGATCAAATCGACTGGTCTTCGATTTATCAGCGCTGAGGGGGCGAGAAAATCGACGCATTCCAGGTGGAGAAATTGCGTCCGCTGCCGATCATCCGCTTCATCAGTCATTCTCTTCAGGGTTGTCTGAAGCGGTCGGTCAGAGGTCGGACCTGAGATAAAACCGAGCGTTTCGGCATTTTCTCGGGTCAATCGGGTCGCTTTTTCGGAAATGTCAACAGCGGTGATACTTTGAATTAGAGTTTCATTCAACACTGCCAAAGCGAGAGCGCCACCGCCGCATCCTATATCGATGGCTGATTTAAAATCGGATGTCTTTGTCCGATTTTTAATCACGTCAATAATCAATTCGGTTTCAGGACGCGGGAGAAAAACTCCCGGCTCTGTTTTCAAACGGATTCCATAAAATTCAGTATATCCCAAGATATATTGTAGCGGTTCACCAATCGAACGCCGGCGTAAAAGCACCCTCAAAGCTTCCATCTCATTTTCCGAAAGTGGACGATCATAATTGAGGTACACCTGCAGGCGGGTAAGTCCAAGAAGATTGCCCAACAACATTTCCGCTTCGAGACGGTGAGCGGCGATTCCCTTTGAGGCAAGAAACTCCGAACTTAATTGGATAATATCAACAATACGGTTGGATTTATTCGGCACAAATTATATAATCCTCTTCTTAATATTCGTGTTAATTCGTGTTAATTCGTGTTAATTCGTGGTTCTAAACACCCCTTTATTTTATTTTCCGCATCGGCAATTCTCAAAGCATCGATTATTTCATCCAGCTCTCCTTCGAGAATTTCATTCAAACGGTACAAGGTAAGATTGATACGATGGTCAGTGACACGATTTTGGGGATAATTGTAAGTACGTATCTTGGCGCTGCGATCGCCGGTGCCAACCAGGCTCTTGCGATTCGCTGAACGTTTGCTTCGCTCCTCTTCAAGAGTTGTTTCATAGAGACGGGCGCGTAAGATGCGCATCGCCCGAATTTTGTTTTTATACTGGCTCCTCTCATCCTGGCAGGTCACCACTACTCCCGAGGGTAAATGGGTGATACGAACGGCGGAATCGGTGGTATTGACTGATTGCCCTCCATGACCGCTGCTGCGATAGACATCAATGCGCAGGTCGTCGGGATCGATAACCAGGTCAACCTCCTCAACTTCCGGCAGAACGGCGACAGTCGCGGCAGAGGTATGAAGGCGTCCCTGTGATTCTGTCAAGGGTACACGTTGCACACGATGCACACCGCTTTCGTATTTCAAAATGCCGTAAGTATTCTCCCCATGCACGGCAAAGACTATTTCCTTGAATCCACCCCGCTCGCTCGGGTGGGAATTGTATACCTCATGACGCCATCCCTGCTTCTCGAAGTAACGCTGATACATCTTATACAATTCCCTAGCGAACAATCCAGCTTCCTCACCACCTGTCCCCGCACGGATTTCCATGATCGCTTCTCTACCATCCTCCTGCTCCTGAGGGATGATCGCCAGATAAAGGTCATTACGATATTTTTCCAGTTTCGTCTCGATCTCGACGATTTCCTGCTCCACCATTTCAATGATGTCAGGATCTTTTTCATCCAGCAAGGAGCGGGCTTGATCCAATTCCTTTTCGTATCGGGAAACAAGCGCGGCTTTGTCCAAGATGGTGCGCAATCGACGATGCTCGCGTCCCAAGCTGCTCAACATAGATTGGTTCGATAAAACCGCCAGGTCGGACATTTGTTCTTCGACTTCGGCAAGGTGTTGCTTTGCATTGGAGATCTGTTGTTCAATAAGGTCTCGATTCATATATTATCCAAGTCTATGACATAATGACAGGAATAGAAGAACAACATGGCACAGTTTCAGTTAGTCAGCAAGTATCAACCTCAGGGTGACCAACAGCAGGCAATCGATCAAATTGTCCGTGGTTTTCGTAACGGGATGAATGCCCAGGTGCTTCTGGGAATCACCGGTTCCGGTAAAACCTATACGGTCGCCAATGTAATCCAGCAGTTGGGTTTGCCTACCTTGGTGATGAGCCACAACAAGACACTTGCGGCGCAATTGTTCGGTGAATTCCGTCAGTTTTTTCCCCATAATGCCGTTGAATTTTTTATCAGCTATTATGATTATTATCAGCCTGAAGCCTATATCCCGACCACGGATACTTATGTCGAAAAAGAGACCTCGGTCAATGATGAGATCGACCGTTTGCGGCTTCGTGCCACCTCTTCGCTGTTTGAACGTGATGACGTGATTGTGGTCGCCAGCGTCTCTTCAATTTACGGTTTGGGAAGTCCGGAGGACTATAAGGATTTATACGTCTACCTCGAGCCGGGCAAGATCTTCCCACGTGATAATATAATCAGACGGCTGGTGGATATTCAGTATGAGCGTACGAACGCCGACCTTCAGCGCGGCAAGTTCCGAGTACGAGGGGATACCCTTGAAATTCAGCCAGCTTACGATGATGACATTCTTAGAATCGAGTTGTGGGGAGAGGAAATCGAACGTATCAGTCGCTTGCATCCGATTACATTGGATGTAAAAGCGGAGTTGAAGGGGGCAGCGATCTATCCTGCCAGCCATTTTGTGGCGACTCCGGAACGTTTGAAGCGTGCGGTGAGAACCATCGAAGCCGAGCTGGCAATACGTCTCGAGGAGTTACAAAAACAAGGGAAATTGGTTGAACGCCAGCGTCTTGAGCAGCGCACTCATTTCGACCTGGAGATGTTGCGGGAAGTCGGGTATTGCAACGGCATCGAGAACTATAGCCGCCATTTCACCGGAAAAATGCCGGGAGAACCGCCGCATACGCTGTTCGAGTATTTCCGTGGCAATTTTTTAGTCGTGGTGGATGAATCTCATGTCACTGTCCCTCAGATCGGTGGAATGTACAAAGGGGATCGCTCGCGGAAAGAGACTTTAGTGGAATATGGATTCCGTCTCCCCTCGGCGCTGGATAATCGACCATTGCGGTTCAATGAATGGGAAAAAAGAGCCGGACGTCTTCTTTTTGTCAGTGCTACGCCGGCGAACTATGAATTGGAGCGCAGCGGCGGGATTATTGTTGAGCAGATTATTCGTCCCACCGGTCTGTTGGATCCGAAAATCGAAGTACGGGCGACAGAAGGGCAAATCGATGACCTGCTGGAGGAAATCCGTCTCGAGGTGGAGCAGGGACATCGTGTGCTGGTTACCACCTTGACAAAACGGATGGCGGAGAACCTGGCGGATTATCTTCGTAAATTGGATGTCCGTGTCCGATATTTACATAGTGAGATCGACACACTTGAACGAGTGGAAATTCTACGCGATTTACGTCTCGGACACTTCGATATTCTAGTGGGGATCAACCTGTTAAGAGAAGGTCTGGACTTGCCGGAAGTCAGCCTGGTCGCCATCCTGGATGCGGATAAAGAAGGCTTTTTGCGCAGCGAGACCAGTCTGATGCAGATTTCGGGACGCGCGGCGCGGAATGCCGCCGGGCGGGTCATTTTCTATGCCGATCATGTCACGCGAAGCATGAAAGCGGTGATTGAGGAAACTGAGCGGCGACGAAAAGTCCAGGAAGCATATAACAAAGAGCATGGCATAATACCCAAGACGATCCGTAAGACGGTTGAGGAAATCCTCGCCCAAACTCAGGCGGCGCAGGAAAAGCAGCCGGAAGAATACACACTTCCGGAATTTGACCATGCAGAATTAACGGCGGCGGAGAAAGAGGAGCTGCTTGTCCGATTGGAGGAGCAGATGTACCGCGCGGCGGATTCGCTGGAGTTTGAGAAGGCAGCGCGAATACGCGATGAGATCAAACGTTTGAAAGGTGAAATTGGCGCGCTGTCAAATATTGTGCCGTCAGCCGTCCTCGGCTGACGGGGGTTTTCGTGCCGTCAGCCGTCCTCGGCTGACGGGGGGAGACGGGATGGGTTTTCGTGCCGACGGGGTGCCGTCAGCCGTCCTCGGCT
>CAZCRQ010000049.1:0-13148 GCA_964501095.1 uncultured bacterium
GGGGTGAGGCGTAAGGGGTGAGGCGTAAGGGTGTGTCATTCCCGTGGGTGCCCTGGACTACTTGTTGTCCAGGAGAAAAAGGGGTGCCCTGGACTACTGTTATCCAGGAGAAAAAGGGGTGCCCTGGACTACTTGTTGTCCAGGAGAAAAAGAGAGCTATTTCCACTAAACAAAACACCTTACAATAATACAATTTTAATCAACCTGCACAACAAGTAGTGCAGGGCACCCACTGAGGTTTTTTCATTCTTGGACAGCCTGTTTCATGAGAATGACATCGCCGGCGAGTATTTCCATATAGATGAAAACCACGTGGTTAATCTGTACAAATATATCACTATCTATCGATTTATCATCGGATTTTTACTTACTCTTTTTCTCGCTGCGGGTTGTCTGAAGCGTGGCGGAAGACGTACTGATGAAGTCGCACGTGTAGGTGATAAAGTTTTAACGCTCCATGAGCTTTGTCAGTCCCTCGAGGAGATGAAGCTGGATACGGAAGATCCTGAACTTCGCGGTCAGTATATCAGCATCTGGGTGGATCACAACTTGCTGTTGTATGAAGCGAAGCGGCTGGGCTACGATAAAAATCCCGAGCTGAAAAAGCAATACCAGCGTCTTTATGAAGAGATGTTGATTAACACCATGCTGGAAGAAGCAGTGACGATAGACGAGCTGGATGAAGTTACAATTACAAAATACTGGCGTGATCATACGGGTGAATTTACGCGCGGCAATGATGCGGTCAAGATTGTGATTGTCTCCAATGATGACCGTGCGACAGCGTGGGATGTGCGTAACGCCATGGATAAAGCCCGCAAAGGGACGGAGCTGATCGCTACCTACCCGGATCTGAATTTGGATACGACTAAATGGATGGATGTCAACCGTCTACCCGAGGAAATCGGGCAACGAGTGTCGACCCTGAGAATCAATGATGTCTGCTTGCCTTTTACGATGAATGATCGATGGTATATAATAAAATTACTGAATCGCGCCAAAACCGGTGAACCACGTTCGGTGGAAGAAGTTGCCGAAGATATCCGAGCGCGTCTCATCGGCGAACAGATGACCAACAAAAGGATTGAATTCATTGCCGGCTTGCGTCGTGAAGCCCGCAGAAAAGGGATTGTGCAGATTTCTTTGCCTGGTGTGGAGTGAGGGGTAGCGTAAGCCTCCGTGCTTGTGAGAAGGATGAGGAGCGAGGGGTGAGTAATAAAGTCAGTCTGAACGAAAGGGCACCCTTTTTTGATAGCCTTGAAAGTATTCTCGGACAGACTATAAAGCCAAAAGTCCGAAAGATAACCACAGAGTTGTCAAATGCCAAGAATTAACAGATTGCTCATTCTTATACTTCTGCTGGCTGGTACTGCGACAGCGCAGGAGGAGACTGTCATCGATCGAGTGATCGCCGTGGTCGATGAGGAAATCATCCTGGAGTCCGAAGTGTTGCAAATCGTTCAAGATGTAGTGTTGAACAACCGCGCCAAGTACACGACACCGGATGAGATCGCCAAACTACGCGAGCAGGTGTTGAAGGAATTGATCAATCAAAAAATCATGCTGGCGGTCGCCCTCAAGGATACCAACATCGTTGTTGAAGATCGGGAAGTCGATCAGACTTTGAATGATCGTATCGAACTGTTGACCAATGAAATCGGGAGCGTGGAAAAACTGGAAGAGTACTTTAATAAACCTATTCGTCAGATTCGCCGGGAATATCGTTCCCAGGTGCGCGATGGCTTACTGATTGATCGGTTCAGGAGTCGTAAACTGATGGGAATCAGCGCCAACCGGCACGAAGTGGAAGATTTTTTCAAACGGAACAAAGATCAGATGCCAGAGCTTCCGGAACGGATTCATATCGCCCATATTCTGATTCCGATCGAACCAACGGAACTGGCGAAAAATAAGGCAAAAGCCAAGGCGGATAGCCTGTTCCAGCTCCTGATGCAGGGGAAAGAACTGGCGCAACTGGCGATCAAGTATTCTGATGACCGTGCCAGCGGAGCCAAGGGCGGACTTTTAGGCACCACTGAGCGCGGCGATCTTTTCCCCGCTTATGAAGAGGTTGCCTATTCATTGGAGGAAGGAGAAATATCAGCGCCGTTTCTCTCCCCACTCGGCTATCATATCATCCAGTTGAACTGGCGGAGAGGAGAAAAGATCAATACCAGTCACATCTTGATCAGTCTTAAGCCGGATAAATCGGATGAACAGCGGGCGCTTAGTAAAATCGCCAGCTTGCGAGAACGGATTCTTCAGGGTGAAGATTTCGCTGAAATCGCCCGTGAGTATTCACAAGATGAAGAGACTGCGAAACTTGGCGGCGATCTCGGGTGGTTCGATCTGACTTCCATGCCCGAGGATTTCCGTTTCGTCGTTAAAGACATGGAAGTCAATGAGGTCTCTGAGCCTTTTAAAACTCAATTCGGCATTCACCTGCTGAAATTGAATGAACGGGCGATGGGACGCCAGATGGATTTGTACAAGGATTGGGAACGAATCAGCCGTTTGGCGACCAATGAAAAACAGGATAAAATTTACCATGAATGGGTTGATAAGATAAGTGAGGATGTTTATGTCGAAGTGTTTAGCGATTAACCTCGTTTTATCCGACATATTCCGATAATTTCACTTTTAAAGCATCGACTTTCGACAATTGAGCACGCAATAAATCCACCGTGTTCTGATATTCCTCATTCAACTCCTTTGGCTGGATTGGTTTCATCTTCATTAAGACAAAAACCGAAAAACCGAGCAACGCCAAAATTCCCTCGGAGAGAAAAGCCATTGACAGCGAGATTCCCGAAATGAGCAGGATGATAAACGCAATGAGCAGCAGGATCAACCAGGCAGTCAAGCCCTTTCTAATTAACCGATGCTTCTGAGCGATCAATTCCTCTTCGCGTGAGGTGATGATCATCTGTATCTCGTTAAGTTTCCGATCCAACATCAACCCGATCAGAGATTGTACTTTATTCGGGAAACTGGGGACGAGATGAGGGAGAATTTCTGTCGACAATTTTTGATTGGCACTGAGACAGTGATACGGCAGCAGCGTTTCCGCATCGCTGAGTCTCTCGAGCAAAGTATGAAGTTCGCTGTCGAGTTTTCTGGGTTGAGTTTCCTTCAGAGCATGGCGGATATCGAGCAATCCGCCAAACATATATGAAATTCGCTTGTTGAGCTTTTCATTCTTTTCAGCAAATAAGTTGAAAAGTTGTTGCTGTATTGAGCGAAAAGCTTCATCCACCATGGCAGAGGAGAAATAGAGTGGATTGGCTTCCAGAATGCTGTTCAGGAGGATCATAGCGTCGTTGCCGCGTCCACACATGGTGTAATTACGCGCCATAACGTAATTTGAAGATAAATTGTCCAGATTGTAATAATGTAATCGTTTCAACGTCATCATGGCATTCACGTAGTTGCCGTTGATTTCATAAGCTTTCGCCAATAGGCTGATTATAAAATACTTGTAATGCTCGGTCGCTTGCAGGGGAAGGTTGCTGATGGCTCGTTCGAGAAACTTGATTGCCCCCTTGAAATCATGTCGGTGCATGATACAGCTATAAGCGAGGACGATTAAAGTCTGGAAATTTCTTGGATCTTTACGTAAAACCTGCTCGAGAACATTCAAACCAATATCGTAATCCCCTCGATCGATCGCCTTCTCCCCCTGGTCGAACAAGGAAATAATCTCACTGCTGCTGCTGCGGCAAAGCCTCTCATACCGTTGGGTTAAACGCTCCAGATCGTAACGAATCAGCACATTATTCGGAGGCAGCAACTCCATCAATTCTTCGACAATCGTGATACGGAAATCATCTATTTCTTCCAAGCGATGGAAAAAATCAGTTTCATGCTCCTTCATCACGTCCATCGAGTAGTTCATTTCCCCAGCGAGATGGGGATTCTTCTCTCCCTGAGCATTCGCCATCAGCTTCATCGCTGCTTCCATCTCACGAAACGCTTTACGTGATTCCAAACGAACACGCAGGAGAATATTTTCCTTGCCGCTGTCCCAATCTTTTCTCAGAGGCGAGACTTCCTCCACTCTCTTATCTTCAGGTTCTTCAGGGAGAGATACTGTATTCATCAAAACGGCATCCTTATTATAATGATCCCCAATTGTATCTGAGGAACTGGGATACGATAAATACGTCTGAGCTGTTATATGAATATAGGGAGAGAAAAGAAGACGAGAGAAACAAGTGCGCTTCATTTTAAAGGAAATTCTGAATTATCTCTAACAGTGGAGTCAAAATGTCACATATCACCTTTCTCGGGGCGGCAGGCACGGTTACTGGTTCCAAACACCTTTTAGAATGGGAAGGAACGCCGAGACACAGGATCCTGCTCGATTGCGGTTTGTTTCAGGGATTAAAGGAATTGCGGGTGAAGAACTGGGAGCCTCTGCCGGTTGCCCCGGAGGTTATCGATGCGGTGATCATTTCGCACGCCCATATCGATCACTTGGGTTACCTGCCGCGTTTGGTGCGGGATGGTTTTGACGGTCCCATCTATGGTGCCGCCGCCACTTGCGACATGGCGGAAATCATGCTGCGCGACAGCGCACACCTGCAGGAAGAAGATACAAGATTGGCGAGAAAATTCGGCTTCTCCAAGCACAAAGACCCGCAACCGCTCTACACCCTTGAGGATGCCGAGCGGGTCTTTCCCCTGTTGCGTCCCCTGCCCTATTACAAACCCTATCCCATATTGAACGATGCGACGGTTACGCTGCGTCATTCAGGACATGTGCTGGGAGCGGCATTTGTCGAAATTGTCATTATAGAACATTACCATTCGACAAAGATTGTTTACACTGGTGATATTGGACGTTACAACCAGCCTCTCCTACTCGATCCCGATCCTCCGACCAGCGCTGATTATCTGATCATGGAGTGCACCTACGGTGATCGTCTGCACCAGCCGAGCGACCCGAAAAGGGAACTGAGCGAAGTGATCAACCGCACGGTGGAGCGCGGCGGTTCGGTGGTCATCCCAGCCTTTGCCCTGGGGAGAAGCCAGCAGATACTGCAATATATCGCTGAATTGATCGATGAAGGAAAGATACCTAAATTGGATGTTTTTCTCGACAGTCCGATGGCAGTGGCGGCAACACGTCAGACACGCGCTCATCTCGAAGAACTGGACGTTTCCACCCTTGCCCGGATTCGACTCAATGCCCTCTTCAATCGCAGTGAGTATCATTATCTCACCACCCGTGAACAATCACAAAAATTGAACAACCGTGATAATCCGTGTATTATTGTTTCGGCGAGCGGTATGGCGGTGGCGGGACGGGTGCTGCACCATCTGGCGAGACGATTACCTGCCGAGAAAAATACTGTCATCTTTGTCGGTTACCAGGTTGAAGGATCGCGCGGTCGAAGATTGATCGAAGGTGAAAAGGAAATTAAAATTCACGGGAATATGATTCCGGTGAAAGCTGAAATTGTCAACCTTTCAGCGATGAGCGGTCATGCTGACTACAGCGAGATCATGTCGTGGTTGGAAAAAATGAAACCGCCGACTCACACTTTTCTTGTCCATGGAGAAATTTCCGGTTTACAAGCGACAGCCGAGCGGCTGCAGAACAAACTCGGCTGGAAGGTCACCATACCCGCATTGGGTGAGACGATAGAACTTGCGCCGGTGGCAAAACCGGTTCCGGTGGCAGAAGCGATTCCCTCTGCAGTTCCCTCACTAGCGCCTGCAATTACACCACTTTTGCCGACTTTGCCCCCGGGTGCGGTCGCTGTTGTTCTTGGCAGTCTGGATTGGGACAGCGTTTTGACAAAATTACCCGGAACTGTTGTCTTCCGTGAAGAACCCAGCGAAGAACTAGCCAATCGCCTTCTCCGGTCGAATCTTTTTCACGAAGTCATCATCCTCTCGCCTTCTCACACCAAAAATGGAGTGATAAGCGCTTTTCGGGAAATCCTTAAAAAAGGAGGAATCCAGACCTGGACATTGGTGAGTTCAGTTAAGTAGAATCAAGTAGCACGGGCGTCCCGCCCGCGTCATGGGCGGGACGCCCGCGTCATGGGTGGGACGCCCGCGTCATGTGTGGGATGTTCGTGTCATGTGCGGGACGCCCGTGTCATGGGCGGGACGCCCGTGTCATGGGCGGGACGCCCATGCTACATGAGATAGCAGCACTCGACTTATAATACCGTGGCATAATAAATTGTACATGGACATCACCATCGAACAGAGAGGAGTTGAAAATGCGTAGAATCACGATTTATTGCGCTGTGGGAGTATTCCTGCTATTGGCTTCGGTCGCCGTTATGTTCAAAATCGATCTGGCGATCGGCGAAATCTTCTCGAATAACGGCATCGAAGAGAATGGCACGATCAGCGGGTATGTTGCCGATGCCGAGACCAACACGCGGCTGCTTAGCGCCCGAATCGGAACCTGGGATGTTTACGCTTCAGCGGAAAGCTATCATAATTCCGATACCCTACAGATCGAGATTTTCGCGGATGACACCGACCATCAAGACTGGTATCTGCAGCCGTTGCAAGAGCCGATCATCTCGCTCCAGCCGCCGGAATTCAACTTTGAACTGGATTGGGGCGAGACTGAAACTGACATCCTGACCATCGACAACCTTGGTGTCTCTCCCCTCACCTGGAATGCATCAGTCAGTTACAATGACATAGGATTACTGAGACGCCAAGCAACTCATCAAACATCTCAACACCGCGGTGAGCTGGATGATCCCTATTTCCTCCTCATAATGGACAATATGCTATGGTATCAGACTATCCAGGAAGCGCTGACTGATTATGGAGTCCCATTCGATATCAATGGATCTTGGCAATTGGAAGATATTGATCTTACTGGATACACAGTCATCATGATCCCGAGTGCACAGAGTACTGATACTTATACGACGATATTTCAGACTAACGGCGAAGCGCTGGAAGGATGGATTACCGACGGCGGCTGGCTGGCGTTTCTCGGCAGCACCCAGCCGGGCAACCATTGGACTACCTTTGACGGTGTTTCAGAGGTTTACCAGATGGCGACGCCAAACACCGCCTTGATACCGGATCATCCTCTTTTAAATTATCTTGTCGAAGTTCCGCCGATCATTAACGGCAGTAGCACCAATTATATTGTCAATCTTCCAGAAAATGCCCTGGTCATTACTTTTGGCAACAACGAAGATCAACCGACACTAATTGAGTACGATTATGGTCTGGGGAATGTCATCATCTCGACACAGACCTTGGAAACAGGTTACCGGTATCACACGGAAATGGGATTGATTTTTCAGAACCTGATCGCCTACGCGGCGGAGAGTGCCGAACCCGAGGGTTGGCTCCACCTCGAGCCAAACTCCGGGACGGTTAATCCAGATCAAGAGACCGAAGTCGAACTACAAGTTACCATGGATAATGAAGACCTTGTTGCCGGTGTGTACTATGCTTTAGTCACGGTCAACTCGAACGACCCGGAGCATCCAGTCACAACAATCCCGGTCACGGTGAACCTGCTCACCGGCGCGCCGATTTCTTTTACTGTCAACGCCGAAACCCCTTTCATCACGAACTATTTCGAGCTGATCTCCACATGGGTCGATCCCTCGCCTTTCGTTCAGGACGCCGAGACCCTCTTTGGCACTTTACCAGAATTAGTAATAGTGTACAATCATCTGGGGGGAGTGTACATCCCCGACCTGATCAATACGCTTGGGAACTTCGATGTTGCCAAGGGTTACCGCATCTTCATCCATCAAGCGGAGGAACCGGGATGGCTGACTTTCCGTGGTTATCCGGTGCCGGAGGACTTCACCTATCATGTTACTGCCCACAGTTGGAACTGGCTCGGCTATCCCTTCCCGGACGAAATTCCGGTGGAGATCGCCTTGACCAACCTGCGTGAGCATCTTAGGATCGTGATGAACGACCGTGGGCTACTCTGGATTCCTGATTTGATAAACACCCTCGGCATGATGGTGCCGGGCGAAGGGTATTATATTTTTACTGAGGAAGAGGTTGATTTTACCTATTTTCCTGGAGGATTATTGGACGTTTCCCGTTCCAGCGATCTCTGGACAATCCCCTCAGTTGCAGACCCTGTAAATCCCACCGGAATCCCGTATGCGATCCTGATCACGCTGGATGAGACACTCACCACGGTCAAATCATCCGGAATCAGCGATTCGGATCTGAATCCGGCTGGACGGTACAGTCAATATTTGTCACAAAATCTCGCTGTCTCCCCGGCGATTCTCGAGGTTTATGACGGCAATTTGCTAGTGGGAAAATCTCCGGTACTCATAGATCGCGACTTCACCCCGGTGATCGCCTGGGGCGGCTCGGAACGGCACCAAGTCGCTGGTTTTAAGTCCGGCGAGGAGATGACGATTATAGTAAAAGATGCCAATGGAGCGGTCATTCCGACCAGACAATCCAATAACCCGAAATTCGGCGTTGAGGCTTATGGAAGGGTGACCTTGTCGGCGTCGAATGTTCTACCCAGCGAATTTTCTGTCGGCAAGGCATACCCGAATCCGTTCAATCCATCAATCACTATTCCCTTTGCGGTGCCGAAAACTGGCGAGGTTTCTTTTACTCTGTTCAACATCCTCGGGCAGAGGGTGTATGAGGTGAGTCGAGTGTATGAGGCAGGTTATCATCAGTTCCAGTTCAACCTGACAGCCAGTGGCGATCAATTGGTCAGCGGTGTTTACTTCATACAGGCAAGGCTTGGAAATCAGAGGGGAATGCAGAAGATACTTCTACTCAAATAATTGGAGAGTGGGTAACAATATAGTTAGGGATTGCAGCATTTTTTTGTGTCCTGATGGTTTGATGGTATTATTTCCTACTGTCAAGAGAGTGGATCGCCGGAACCGCGGTCGGTTTTGCCGGCAAACTTACGGTAAGCAATCCACAATGCCGCCGCGATTAGGAGGACACAGACCACTCCGGTGATCAGGTCGAGGGTGCGATTATAGATGCTGTATACTAAGATCGCCAATCCAACAAACCCGCCAAAGAGCGTTATTACGCCATTGAAGGGCTTTATCATTGACATCTCATTGAATACAACCAGAAGAGTACCCCAAACCGGCTCGTCTTAGGCGTTCTTCTTTTTCTTCTTTTCGGATTCACCAATTTCTTCGTCTTCAACCTTGGCAGATTCTTCATCTTCTTTGGTTATATCATAAGTCACATCTGCGGCAGGAGGGACGGAAGCCGAGGGTTCACCAGTTCCAGAGTCGTTCTCTTCCTCCGGCCACTCATCATCCAAATCTTCATCGCTATAAGGTTTTGGAAGGAGGCGATCAAGGATATAAATCGCAATGGCGATCAAAATCCCTAAAATCAAGATGATCTTAAAGAATGTCCACTTTTTCTTTTTTTTCATTATCTCTCCTATTCTACTTTCATTAGCTTGATCCAATATCAACATCATAACGCTCGGAATCTTCAGTCAGTTCCCGGCAGAGTTGGGAGCTGATTTCGGGATCGAATCCTCGCCGCAGCAAAGCTTGATATGCTGCCGCTGGACGATTGTTTGCCAAGTTCTTCGCTGAATGGCTGCTCAACCATCTCTTGAGAGCTTTTGCCGCTTGATCGGATTCAACTTGAGAGCCCCACAACTCCTCCAGTATCATCTGGATTACTTTAGGGTGAACACCCCGTTCACGCAATTTCGCCTCTACCCGTTGACGTCCATATCCACCGTGACGAAGCTGTTCACAAGCTAATTGTTTTCCCGCTTCATAATCATTCAACCATCCGACAGAAACAGCGTGGTTAAGCGCCCGATCGATCTCCGACGAAGCATAGCCTTTCTGCTGAAGTTTACGACGCAGCTCTTCCTGAGTATGCATGCGTCGTGAAAGAATACGGGCTATTGTCTCCTCTAATTGTTTGGTATTGGGCATAAGGCTTAAGGCGATGGGCTCCAGGCTCTAGGCTTTAGGTTTAATGAAACTCAATTATCAGCCTCATCATCCTCGGCGGCGGATTTTGGCGCCCCGACCAGGGCTAATTTTTCACGCACCTTGGCTTCAATTTCCGCCAGAAGCTGTGGATTTTCATTGAGAAAGAGACGCACACGTTCGCGCCCCTGTCCCAACCGTTCCTCACCATAACTGAACCAGGTTCCGCTGCGTGTCAGGATATCATGTTCAACCGCCAAGTCCATGATGTCACCGCTGGAACTTATACCGGTGCCGTAGAGAATGTCAAACTCAGCCATGCGGAAGGGAGGCGCCAGTTTATTCTTGACGACTTTGACTCGGGTGCGGCTGCCTACTACGTCATTTCCTTCCTTTATCGAAGCGATCCGGCGAATATCCAAACGTACGGTACTATAGAATTTTAGCGCATTGCCACCGGTGGTGGTTTCTGGATTTCCGAACATCACGCCGATTTTCATTCGAATCTGGTTGATGAAGATGAAGGCGGTGTGGCTTTTAGCGACGGTACCGGTGAGTTTCCGCAAAGCTTGGCTCATCAGACGCGCCTGGAGTCCAACATGACTGTCTCCCATCTCACCTTCAATCTCGGCGCGCGGCACCAAAGCCGCGACAGAATCCACGACGACAATATCCAGCGCTCCGCTTCGCACCAGGGTCTCCGCAATCTCCAGCGCCTGCTCGCCGGTGTCCGGCTGACTGATCAGAAGATTATCGATGTCCACGCCCAAGGCTTTGGAGTAATTCGGATCCAATGCGTGTTCCGCGTCGATGAATGCGGCAATTCCGCCGAGTTTCTGCCCCTCCGCGATTAGGTGAAGCGCCAGGGTTGTCTTGCCGGAGGCTTCCGGACCATAAATTTCGGTCACTCTTCCTCGTGGAATGCCGCCTACACCTAGTGCGTAATCGAGTGAGAGAGAACCGGTTGGAATCACTTCTATCTTCACCAGCGCACCTTCATCTCCCAGACGCATGATGCTACCCTTGCCGAACTGCTTCTCTATTTGGGTAATCGCCAGATCGACCGCCTGCTGACGATCATCGATTGTCGCCGTGTTCTTCTTGGATGTTGCGGGACTCATAATCTCTCCTTTATGATGCTTACTTAAGATCGAATATTTTTATCGCCCGATAGATCGGACCTTGTGGTGTAAGGGTGCTCTCGAACAATGTCAGGTGCTGCAATACTACCTGCCTCTCATCGACATTGACCTGTTTCAACCGTATCGGAAGCTGGCTTTCGCGATCCAGCGACTTCACACGTCCTAAAGTAAGATGGGGTGCAAAGGAACGCTCCTCCGCTTGGATGCCTTGTTTCACCGCGACCGACTCAATCCGCTCATATACTTGCTGCAATTGCGGGGAGACCTGCACACCCACCCAAACAACTCGTGGATTGTTCACTCGGGGGAATGCGCCCAACCGCCCAATCGTGAGATTCAGAGAGCTGAATTGGTCGACACTGTCCTGCAGATCTTTCAGAATGCCATTGACTTGTTCCTGGTTGACATCCCCGAGGAATTTGACCGTCAGGTGAATCTGCGGCGGATTAACCCAGCGCACTTTGGCGTCGCGGGTGCGAAGCGAATTTATAATCTCCCCCAACCACGACTGGATCTCCGAGGGAAGTTCGAGTGCGATAAATGCACGCATACGGTTCAAATCCGGTGGAATTGACGCAGTCTTAATCTGAGCAAAGATAGGTGAAATTCTCATCGATGGGCAAGCGAATGACAAAAGCGGTCTTGAAATGAAAGAGTTCAGCCTTTTCTTTTATTCACGGCACGGTCAGCCGTAAATTGAAAATTATTGTTCGAGGTGGTGAAGTGGTTTCAGTCGCCCTCGAATGATACCACCCCACCAGTGAATCCCCGGACAACGGCGCGTCCGGGCTACAGGTTGGTTTTCAAAGGGACAAACGGTATGAATGAGAAGGTAGAAACACTTCGCTCACTCAAGGAGAAAGCGCTTCTCGGGGGAGGTAAGGCGCGTATCGCCTCGCAACATAAAAAGGGGAAACTGACCGCGCGGGAACGTCTTGATCTCCTCCTCGACCCCGGCACCTTCCAGGAGGTAGGCATGCTGGTGAAAGCCCGAACGCCTGAAAGTGGATTCGATCAGGAATCCTATCTTGGCGATGGGGTGATCACCGGTTATGGCAAGATTGACAACAGGCTGGTGTTTGTTTTCAGCCAGGATTTTACGGTAATCGGGGGGACACTTTCGGAAGCTCATGGGGCAAAGATCGCAAAAATAATGGATATGGCAATGAAGATGGGCGCTCCGGTGATTGGGATGAATGATTCCGGCGGGGCGCGGGTACAGGAGGGAGTGGTGAGTCTTGGGGCGTATGCCGACATTTTCCTCCGCAACACCCTGGCAAGCGGCGTTATCCCGCAGTTCAGCCTGATTATGGGACCATGCGCCGGAGGGGCTGTCTATAGTCCGGCAATTACCGATTTTGTCCTGATGACACGGAGCACCAGCTACATGTTCGTCACCGGTCCGAAAGTGGTTAAAGCTGTGACACATGAAGAAGTATCCTCCGAGGACTTGGGAGGCGCCGATACCCATGCGACCAAATCCGGCGTGGCGCATTTTGCCTTCGATGATGAACTGGAAACCATCCGCACGATGAAAAAATTGCTCAGTTATTGTCCGCAGAACAACCTGGAAGACCCGCCAATCATACAGAACAACGATCCATTGGATCGCATGGATGAAGAATTGGCATCCATTGTGCCGGACAATCCCAACAAACCGTATGATATGAAGCAGGTAATCACCCATGTCGTCGATCAAGGAGAACTGTTGGAAGTACACAAGGATTATGCCGAGAATGTCATTGTCGGTTTCGCGAGGCTGGGCGGTAGGAGCGTTGGGCTTATCGCCAATCAACCCGCCGTCCTCGCTGGGGTGCTGGACATCAACAGTTCGAAGAAAGCGGCGCGTTTTATCCGCTTCTGCGACGCTTTCAACATTCCCATCATCACCTTTGAGGATGTGCCCGGTTTTCTCCCGGGTACCGATCAGGAATGGGGCGGGATCATCTCCAATGGGGCAAAATTACTCTATGCTTATTGCGAAGCGACAGTCCCGAAGATCACTGTAATCACGCGAAAAGCCTATGGCGGTGCTTATGATGTGATGAATTCCAAGCATATCCGCGGTGATTTGAATTACGCCTGGCCCACG
>CAZCRQ010000050.1:0-13109 GCA_964501095.1 uncultured bacterium
AATATATGTACATCAAATGTATGTAATTGATAAAACTGACAGGATTCCCGCTTTCCAAGCTATCCGAGAATGTAGGGAAGTCATCCGACGCGGGAATGACATTGCCAGCGCGTTTTTCCATTCTCGGACAGCCTACTTCGCGGGAATGACACCATCAGACAGTTTTTCCATTCTCGCACAACATTCTTTGCGCTTTTGCCTATACCAATTATACTTTACCTTAAAATCCCTTTACCCTTTGTCCTTTCGCTTTTCGACTTTATTCTATACATTTGTTTTTCTGGTCTCGCTTCTCTTCTTCCAACCATCCTTCGCCGCCTATGACGAATCCCCCGGCAAACGCATCTCCGCCTTAGGTGGTGCGGGAGTGGCGGTCACCGGCGATCCGCTCGGCTTTTATCACAATCCCGCCTCTCACGCCTGGGGCACTCTCAGCGCCTTTGAAACCCAATACGGCAGACTCTTCTGGGGACTCGAAGGCGACAACCTCTCACGCAATGCTCTTGGCGGTTATATCGCCTTGAAAGATTGGGGCAATTTCGCGCTTGGTTATGACCGTTTCACCAGCTCCCTATATTATGAAAACCGTACACACGCCGCTTATGCCCGACATCTGAACACAAAATTCGGCGCCGTGGCTGTCGGATTCGGATTCAGCTACCTCGACCGCGCCTTTGAAAAAAATGAATACACCCATGTCGATCCGTTGTTTCAGACTTACGGTTATGGAACTTCAGACATCTCCTTCGACCTGGGGGCACAGTGGCGATACCGTGAGGATTTGCTGCTGGGACTGGCGGTTCATAACCTCAACCGTCCCAATCTGGCGATCGAGGATGACGCCAGAGACCCTCTGCCCCGTTGTTATGATCTTGGCGTTATGTATCGCGGGGATTATTTCGATCTTTACACCGATCTCGAATATCGTGATCGTCCCTTGGGAGGTGTTGACTTCAACCCGCATTTGGGAGTGGAGCGGGAAGTTCTTGATCAGACGCTGGTTCTTCGCGCCGGAGGAAACCGCGATGAGCTGACCTTTGGGATGGGAGTGAACCTGTTTTCTCGCACCTCCGGCAGCACTTTCTCCCTGCCCGGCGCGGATGGGATTACCCAACGCATCCATGAAGATAAAACCCTGAAAATGCGTTTCGGTTATACCTATCGTCTCCCAATTGGGGGCGTCTGGTCAACCGCAGGACATCATTCTTTTGGATTGGACATCTTCTTTGATCGGGTTCAACAGATTATCGACACCAAGATCATCGACCGGATCAAGGAACGAGTGATTGTGGAACGCGACACTGTAAAGCTCCTCGAAACCAAGTATGTTCAGGTCGCTTACGAAGATACGGCGAAGATCACCGCTTTGCAAAAACAATTGGAGGATATGGGTTCCCGTTTGCAAACAATGGAAGATCTGAATAAAGCCCTCACCTACCTGGAAAAGGCATTAGAATCCTATTACCAGAAAAAATACCAGCAGGCGCTCGATTATTGCGAACTGGCAAAGCAGTTAATCCCACAGATGGCGCTCCCGTCGGTGCGAAAAGGTTCGATCTACTATGCGATGGGGCAGTGGGAGGATGCCCGTCGTGAATGGGAGCGCGCCCTCCGACTCGATCCGGAAAATAAAGAAGTAATGGAGTTCCTGAAAACGCTGCCAAAAGGGAAATGATCGGCAGGCTTCCGGCACAGGCGTCAGGCTACAGGCGTCACAGGCTGTCCAAGTATGGAAAAACATCATGGGGTGCCCTGCTAAGAGACAAAGACATAAGAATCTTAACAATGAAGATGTAAATAAGTCAAAACTAATCGATCATTACTTTATATTCCGCCGCTTTTGTCGAACCGAGGCGTTGGAGAATGCCCGCTTTGCCCAAGGTATTCAAGTATTTTCGCGCAGTTGAGGGAGAAACCGCCAGGAAACGGGCGAGATCGATACTGCGAAATCGTTCATACCGATGATCTGTCAGAAAAGTCGCCAATTTTGTGGAATATACCATCTTCAATCCCAGTCCAAGACGATCCAGACGCTGAATTATCTGTTGGATCATGGTGGAGCGATCTGACGGACAAGATGAAGTTGGCGTTTTTGGTGTTGTCAATAACGGAGTCAGAGTAAAGTTTTTGTCATTTGATGTTAACAATGATTGTTCGAGCACATTACGTAATTCGAGGATATTTCCCGCCCACTGGTATGATTCCAAGGATTGCCAAAGAGTCGGGGAGAGATCGGGACAGCGTTTGCCATGTTTGAGGGCGAGTTGTAAGAGGAAGTGTTTGGTGAGGAGAGGGATATCGCCGAGTCGTTCACGCAGCGGCGGCAAGTCGATGAGAAAAAGTTTCAAGCGATAAAACAGATCCCAACGCAGCCGATCCTGCTCGACCAAGGTGTCAAGTGGCAATCGGCTGGAGACGAGGAGGCGTGGAGCCAGGTTGAAGAGAGTATTGTATTCAGGATTTCTGGCAGTTTCGAATAGTTGGAGTACATAAGGTTGGGCTTCTAAAGACAGATCCTCGAGTCCATCGAAATAGAGCGCGCCGGCATCGGCACGTTTCAGCCAGCCCGGAGCCGCGCCCAATCCGGTATGACGGCTGCTTCCTTTCCCTTCGGTAATTTCCCATTCTCGCAGTATAGAGTCTGGAGTCAGGGCGGCGCAAGGCACGATGACAAAAGGTTCAGCCTGACGTAAGCCTGCCAGATGTATTTTATGGGCGACAAGATCCTTTCCGGTGCCGATCTCTCCGACTAGGGTCACATCTATTTCACTTTGCGCGGCGATTTGAATGAATCGAAAACAGTATTTCCATCGTGTTGAATGACCAATTAAACTGGCTAATGGATCCGTAGTGAGGTGATACGGTCTTGGCTCCCAGTTAGGAACCAGGTAGGAATGTTCGGAATCGAACCAGCGGGAAACCTGTCTGGACAAGTCATTTTCTGCGGAGGAGACAGGGTACTTCAAATGTTGGGAAGGCTTATCGAAAAGCGCTTTAGGGTAATGGGAGCTTTGGAATAGTGAATCTAGCCAAGCCTGAAAGATAGAGCTATGTACATATTTATCTACCATTTCCATCTCGTTGTCAATAATATTAGGTACTGATGATGAAACAGGCGAAAATAGATTTTGAGAATCAGATTGTTGTCTCTTCAGGCGATTGACAAGATAAAGAGTACAATCATATTTCCATTTATCAATCACGGAAATGCCTATTTCGTCTTTCATTCCCAGGCAACTTCTAGGCGATTTCTGCCATTATGTTTAGCGCGATATAAATTTTCATCGGCGATTTTCAACATTGTCAAGGCATCATCAATGTTCTCGCAGGGGAAATGCGCCGCACCGAGGGAGATGGTGACTTGTTGCATTGGTTTCGAGAGGTAGTTGGAGGATTGACAGAATTTAAAGTTTTCTATGGTGGTGCGGATTCTTTCACAGACCATTTTCAAACCTTCCCGGGTGGTTTCGGGCATGAGGACAACGAACTCCTCGCCTCCATAGCGGGCGGCAACATCAACCCGTCGAAGGGTATCACGCACCAGCATCCCGATTTCCCGCAGCACCACATCGCCGATGAGATGTCCATAATCATCGTTGACTTTCTTGAAATGGTCGATATCGAAAATCGCGCATCCCAGTTGACTACGGTAACGTCGAGTCCGTTCAAATTCACCCTGGTAGATTTCTTCAAAATACTGACGGTTGTAAAGTCCGGTAAGACGGTCGGTGATCGCCCGATCCCATAATTCCTCGTTCGCTTTCTGAAGAGTGACTTTCTGGTTGATTAGGTTGTGGTAGCGCAGAGCACGTTCAATTCGAAAAATGAACTCTTCGGCATGTAAGGGTAAATAAATACAGTCATCGGCTCCATGTTGAAACACTTCCACCCCGGTGCTGCCGCCATATTCCGCAGTGACAATCACCGGCAGCAGACCATATCGCTGACGGACTTCGGTCAACAAATTCAGGACGTGGACAGTGGGAAGATTTTCGCCGGCGATCACCAGATCCAGGGGCAATTTATCCAACAGCTCCAGCGCTTCTTTTCCATCGGCAGTATCCACGACATCATAGGCGCTGGTTTTTTCCAAAATCCCCCGCATCAGCCGTCGGTTGAGTTTATTGCCATCTGCAATCAACACATGATGATGATCTTTTTCAGTAAAATTGTCGATAGAAGAATTTTCAACCATTCCCTCTACCCTCCGATAGATTGCCGATATTCATTGGCGGCATTATGCGCGAATCGTATAGGTTCTGGCAGACGAAAACGTGTGATAGTGCGTAGAATCCAGTGAACCGCCGCCAGATGACCGATCCGATGTCCCGGTGAAACCCATACTCCCTTGACGCCGGTACGCGTTCGAACCTGATAACCAACTAAAATGCCCTGCATTGTACAGGGAACATACTCACCTTTTTCTCGCCCTAATTCCCCGCATTCTCCAACCAAACGATTCTTGGCGCAGCCAATGGTACGTAATCCGGTCACTACTCCCAAGTGACTCGCCAGTCCAAACAACCTGGGATGCGCAATCCCTTGACCATCGACAATTACCAGCTCTGGCTCCTTGGGCGTTTTGGCGATAGCTTTTAAAAGTACAGGGATTTCACGAAACGATAAAAATCCGGGAATATAGGGAAAATCTAATTTATGTTGCGCAACTGAAATATAATCAACCGTCAGAGAGGGATAACAGAGCAAAACCGCCGCTCCAATGATATGCTGACGGTCACAGGTTACAGCAGCATCCACTCCAAGGATTGTTTTTACTTCGGATATTTCAATCTCACCTTCGCTGATTACCTTACCGGCGAGTTGATGCTGAACTGCACGAGCCTCCTCGACCTGAATCCAATATGAATGCTCTGACTGCAACCTTGGTTCCTCAGCGCCAAGATCAATTTGAATGTAATGGAAACATCACGACTTTATCTGATCAATCAACACTTTAAGATCATCGAATTTAAATGGTTTTGGAATGACACCCACCGCTCCTTTTTTCAGCAATTCATCTGTCATTTCGCTTTCACCAAATCCACTGAAAACATATATTTGTAGATGTGGGGCAATTTTTATCAATTGGTCGAAAGTCTCTGATCCGTCGGCATCCGGTAGATTTATATCCAGCAGGACAGGCAGATAAAGTCCAGGATTTGCTCTGACTTTTTCCACCGCTTCTTTGCTTGTCCCAATTAGATCAGCCTCGATTTTTAAGAAACTAAACATGTCTTTGAGCATTTCCAAGATTGCCTGCTCATCATCAATTACTAGTATCCGTTTTTCACTCATGTTTCACCACTTTGTAACTAGCATCGCCAGATTATAACTTGAATAGAAAGAAGTATTTAATAACTGTTTAAATAATTTTTGAATATTGGTAGCCTATGTCAAATGAATCACTTAGTTTCCACCATAACATGGGCGTCCCGCCTGTGTCATGGGCGAGCCCCTTGTGTCATGGGCGAGACGCCCATGCTACGCGTTTTAATTGACATGGACTACAGATTGTCCGGAAATGTATATAAGATTTACAAGGTGTCATTCCTATAAATGATACCCAATGAGACCGTCACTTTCGTTTTAAATGTAGCGCCTCTGGCATCATAGTTCAACTCGGTCGATGCCATTATCCCGCTTTATCTCACCGAACCGTAATGTCTCTCTTTCACTGGATTCTGAAGTACGCCGATTTGGCGGCATTCAACCGAGATGGTATCGTTGTTTTTCAACCTCCCGACGCCCGCCGGGGTGCCGGTAGCCAGAATTGTTCCTGCTTTCAAGCCGAGCATTTTCGCGATGATGGCGACCAACTCGACCGGTTTCCAAATCCAGTCGTACGGACTGCCTCGCTGCGCTAACCTTCCATTATGGAAAGTCTTCAACTCAAGCGGCAGCAGATCAGCGATGGAGTTTAACAGGTAGATGGCGGGACCCAGCGGAGCGAATGTCGGCTGTCCCTTGGCGATCAACCAGGGCTTTCCCTCCTTTTTCAGCTCAGATTGTTTTGCCCGATCGGTAAGGTCGTTTAACAAAGTAACTCCGACTATCGCTCTCTCCACTATATCCGGATCATTCTCGCCAAAGAGATCTTGTCCGATCACCAAGGCAAGTTCTCCTTCAAACTCCACTTGGTCAGACTCCGGGGGAAGCAAGATAGTCTCACCCGCGGCGAGCAGTGAACTGCGCGGTTTTATAAATAACACCGGGAATTTCGGAATCGGATTGTTCAGCTCTTTAACATGCTCGATATAATTTCGTCCGACACAGATTAGGTCGCCATTTATCAAGGGGGGACGGTAATTGATCGGGGATGACAAGTCGACATCTGGCAGACGGTCGATCTCCTCAGGTAATTGTTCAAGAAGAGATCGACATTTGTCAGAAGTGAACAAGCAATCCAACGATTGCTGACCATAAGTAACCAACAATCTCTTTTCCTCAGCGCGCTGGAGAAAACCACGAAGATCATGGAAAACAGAGTTATTTTCAGCGAGAGGTAAAAAGACACCATCTCCCAAACGAACCATCATCAGGCGCATAGGTTTTCTCCTTAGATTGTCCGAAAATGTCCGATACTTGTCCAGGGCGTCATTTCCGCAAAGCAGGCTGTCCGAGAATGCTCTCACGGTTATCAAAAAAGGGTGCCCGGCACTACTTGTTGTGCAGGAAACATGAACCGATAGCTATTCTCCTGAAATACAATGCGTTACGTTTTTTAAAATCATCTATCACTTTTCGGTCCATAATAAAGAGACGGAGGATTGTAAAATTCAGTAACTCTCCATGCCTGCATTTTGATTATTTGCTTTCCCCGACGATAAGGACCGATCATCAGCTCATCCACCTTTTTGAAACGATCGCGCAAAGTGGATTGGATTCCATCTTCATCAAGTCCATAGCGTTCCTGGGTGAGAAAGACACCGGATCGCCCGAGATAATTTTCCGGCGGCGACCACCAGGCGAAATTATGTGGATTATCATGAAGCAGCACGATTGGATGTCGGTTTTGATCCGCCCAGCCGATCTCGCCGCCGTTGAACCAACGGTCGGAAAATAATACCTCATCCTGGGTCAAATTCCCCCGCAGCTCCAACTCTGCCAGAGATTCCTTCCAACCACACGGATCCAAGGTAGGATCTGCTTGAGGAGGAATTGGCAACAATCCAAACCTCGCCTGCAAGACAACAATCGTAATTAAGAGAAGATTTGTTGCAATCGCTAAGAGGGTCAATCTGATAGCCTTATGATTCCCTGCCAATTTCGTAGTGACACCTTCTCTTTGTTTCAAATATGATTTTTCAATCCCATCGAGCGCTGGGGCGAAAGTCCCCGCAGCTAGGACAAATGACGTCAAGTATCCCGGCATTGTCCAGTGGGGTAAAATGCCGCGGGTAAATCCGAGCAGGGTGAAAATCCCGACCGGCGCGAGAAAAAAGGGCAGCAGCCAGAAATCTGAACGGTTTCGTCGACTGATACGTAAAGAACCGATCCACAGAGCAACCGCCATCCAGGGAGTAAGATAAAGTAACTGTCCGCCCACCGCCTGCCCGAGCAGATCAAAACGAATACGCAGTCCACTGGAGGTGCTTTTCCCGAATTGTTCGACAAAACTGATCCAGTGATTCTGCGCGTTCCAGAAAAGACAGGGAGAAAAGACAACGACCGCAACAATCAAGGCGAGATAGAGTCT
This sequence comes from uncultured bacterium, assembly GCA_964501095.1. Taxonomy (GTDB): domain Bacteria; phylum Electryoneota; class Electryoneia; order Electryoneales; family Electryoneaceae; genus CAZCRQ01. Next base: position 7,697 of record CAZCRQ010000050.1, read on the forward strand.
CCAGTTACACCACCAGCATTGTAGTCGACGGTCGAAGAGAGTGGCAATCACAAAAGAAGCCGGCAGCAGCACCGCATGATATTTTGACAGCAGCGCCAAGCCGGTGACCGCGCCAAGGAGAAGGAAACCCCAGGTTCGGTTGATCCGTTCCTCGCGCAGCATTAGAATCAAATAGAGGCACCAGATCCAGGCGGCAGTGAGGGCATTATCGGGAATGACAAACGCCCCGGCGCCGGCAAAAAAATATGGGATTGCGTGGGGGAAAAGCAGCGCCAAGCGTCCGGCAGTTCGACCGTACAGATACGACGTCACCTGGTATAATCCCATCAGAGTCAAAGTAAAGGAGATTATCGCACCCAGGCGGAGCGTGAGTGGACTGTGAATTCTGGTAAGCCATTGACCTGCACCGGCGACAAAGGCTACCATTGGGGGGTGGTCGAAATATCCCCAAGCTGGATGCTGGCTGAACAGGTAATAATATGCTTCATCAAATCCTGGACCGACCAGCGCGGCGGGTATGGCTCGTAGGATGACCGAAGCAAGCAGCGCCATCCAGGCAAGTCGGTCGTGGATGATGGATATGGAGGCGGCGGAACGATTGAAAACCATGATGGAAAATAGAGCAGGAAAACAGGTGGTGCAACCACCCAAGATGCGTCATGTTCTGCTGGTCGATGATAATGATGTCTATGCGGATCACCTTACCTGTGATCTCAGGAGTCGAGATACAGAGGTCACACGTGTCCTATCTGCGGCTGAGGCGGTGCAGGTTCTACGCACTAATCATCACAATTTTGACGGGATCATCACCGATATCTCGATGGAAAATCAGATCAGCGGATTGAAGGTGCTGATCGAAATCCGCCGTTTACGGTTCCAGGGGATTGTGACTGTCGCCACCACCGGTTTGAATTCTCCGATTGGATTTCTTCTCAATCGAATTCTCCTGGGGAAAATCTTCCACAGCGATTATCTTATCGCCAAACGTCCGATTCAAACCAGTGGAAAAGTGATTTGGCTGCGGGCGTGAACGTTGTTTAACAAGGATGGTAGCGTAAGCCTCCGTGCTTGCGATTCGCCGTGCTTGCGATTCGCCGTGCTTGCAATTCGCCGTGTTTGCGAATTAGTCAGGATGATTTGACAGGCTTGGAATCTTCACTGATTGCGGAATCGCTCGTTTTATCAGAATCCAGTGATTTGGATGAGTGATGTGGAGTCACCTTCGATCCACCGTTTGTATCATGTTTGTAGTCAGTGGCATAGAAACCGCTACCCTTGAAGATCAGTCCAGCGCCGTTGCCGATTTGACGATAGGCTTCATTCCCACAGACAGGGCAGGGACGTGGACTATGCTCGGTGATGCGGTGAAACAACTCGAAAGTATGATCACATACCGAGCATCGGTACGTATAAGTCGGCATGTTTTACTCCTTAAGTCTTTTCCTTTTTTATGTAATCCCTGATTGGGGTAGCAAAGTTCATGCCCCAATCAGACTCAGCGTGGTGTCAGCCGTCCTCGGCTGACACTCAGTGTGGTGTCAGCCGTCCTCGGCTGACACTTGTACAGGTGTTCGGCTGACACTTAAACGTCTTCTTCTGCCAAAACCTGCCATTTTGACCGATTTTGTCTTCCAAAGATCAAAATCCGGTCGAATTTAAGATCTCAAGTCTTAAAATTCAAGATGTCCTGATAACAAACTGTCCGAGAAAGTCTTTGTGAATCCTCCACTTGGCACGATTCGTTCTCTCCATCGGGTATCAGGGCTTTAAAGAGATTATAACGATCTATGACGCTCTGGACATAATGGATCACCTTGCTGCCATTGCAGTATCCATATTTCGCACGCTGATAGAATTCAGGTTTTTCTAAGTGTAACAGGGCAAGGCGTACCTGTTTCCAATCATCCGGATTTTGTTTGTCCTGACGTACTATTTCACGGGCATCGGACAGATGTCCCAATCCGCAGTTGTACGCCGCCAGAGCCAATTCCCAGCGATCCTCTTTTTCGGCATTGGCATACAGATCAGTCAGATAGCGCATGTAACGCGCCCCGCCGTGAATGTTGTCACTTGGGTCGAGGAGATTTTTCACTCCTACCGACTGGGCGGTCTCGGGCATCAATTGCATCAAGCCAATCGCACCCGCCCAGGAGACTTTATCCGGATTAAAATTGGATTCATGGTAAGATTGTGCAACGAGTTGAAGCCAGTCAAAACCAAATTGATTCGCAGCATCTCGAAATATGCTGTCAAATCTGCTGATTCTCCCCATATTCCGAAGGGCTAACTGCATGGAACGATGAAGAAGGAACCGTTCCGGATTATCAAAGTAGCGTTTTTTCAAAATGTTGAAAAATGTTGAGCGGTTCTGACGCGACAGGTAGTCATTCAATGCCTTCAACAATTCGTGAGCATTGGGACGCACTGCCCAAGCGATTGGTTGCGGCTCGCTGATGGAAATCCCGATTTCCAAACCAGGATAAAATTGCTGCTCCAATTTCGCCACAGTGTTATCAACCACAGTCAACGGCAATTCTCCTTGCGCCACACGTTCGATCGGATCCTCCTCATCCAAGGATTCCTTCACGTAGGCGATGGAAAGATTGATCCCTTCATCTCTAAGCTCTTGTAAACATTCATCATAAGATGAGCCCTTGCGGACGAAAATAGTCCTGCCAGCAAATTCATTCAGAGTCATCGGTGGTTGATTCTCTTTGGTGCCCACTGCGACCTGCTGGACTTCAAGATATGGGTGTGTAAATTTGACTTGTTTCCGCCATGCCGGGGTTACTGTCATCATGGTCGCGATGATGTCACCTCTGCCGCTGTAGAGATAGGGAATCATGTCTTCCCAGTTGGGCGCGATGACGACCTCCAGAAATAAACCCTGTTCCTTGGCAAATTGTTGAATCAACTCGAAATCAAATCCCCGACGTGTGCCGCGATAAAGGTAATAGGTTAATGGGTGACTTCGGGTGATCACCCGTAAAGTGTCTATCGCATGAATTTCATCAAGATCCCATTCCACCGGACGATGAAAAAATTGGGCTATTTTCAGCGATTCACAACTACAACAGAAATGAAAGACCAACAGCGAGATGAATATAATGATCCCCTGTTTTATATGCTGGTTCATGATTTTCCTTGATTCAATTCTATGTTCCCAGAGAACGAAAAATGAATTTCCCTGCCGATTCGATGAAGCTTGCGCAATTATCGGGGCGTAAAGATACGAACGATGTGAGATAAGTCAAGAGGCAGGAGTCTGAGTTCAGAGAGACATACCGTCAAATAATGAAAAAAGTCGGTGGAATAACGAACCACTATTTTCTGATAACATTATTGCCTAATTTATCTACGTCAGACGGGGATGACTGACGCTAGAACAACAAGGGCGTGAAGATCGGAAAAACCAGGGAGTTTGTTTATGACAAACGGAGGGCGATGGATTTTCTTTATAGCCATCATCACGATAGGTGTCATCTCTTTGACGCTGTCTTTTCAAACTGCACAGGGAGTCATCGGGGAAATTTTAATCACGGAAGGTGCGGAGAAGAGCTTTTGCGATCAGGTCTCAGCGAATCTAACTGGTGTAATTAACGCTTTGGAAACCAAAGACTTAAGTAATGTACGAGCCTTTTTCACCGATGAAGGATATTCTCTTGCCAGTGACGTGTTGCAGCGTGTGCCGATGGAAAACGCCAGGCGTACCCATCGAACCCATCTCCTCCGCCTCCCCAGGGGAGGATGGGAAGTTCGGGATATCAAGGTCAGTGTCGAGATGGGCGAGACCGCAAATAATAAGGAACCTGTCGCTGCCAATCCCAATCAATTCCTGGTTTTTGAACTCTCCCCCGATGGTTTGATACGGGATATGCGCTTTGCCATGGAGAGCGCCCATTGCAAACGAATACTTGAAGAGGGCGAGAAACTCAACGATTTCGCCCGACGCCAGCAGATCCTGCAAACCGTGGAGATCTTTCGCACCGCCTATTGTCGTAAAGATACCGCATACCTGAAGCAAATATACAGCGATGACGCCTTGATCCTGGTAGGACGAGTTTTGAAACCACGTAAAGATGTCCCTGATATGTTCAAGACCAGTCGCTTGAGCCCAAAGAAAATCGAATTTCTCCGTCTCTCGAAAAAGCAATACATCGAACGTCTTGACAGCTTATTCGAGCGAAATGCATTTGTAAAGGTCATATTTGATTCGGTCGATATATCGTGCAATGACAAAGATCCTTACCTCTATGGTGTAACCTTGAAACAAAATTGGTATTCAAGTACCTATTCGGACACCGGTTGGGTCTTCCTGCTCTGGGATTTCAAAGATGAAGAAAATCCAACCATCTATGTGCGTTCCTGGCAGCCTGAACCTTTTGAGGATGGATCGATTCTCAACCAATTTGAGTTTGTAGTTGTTCGCGGCAATGAGTAAGCGTGTGATTCACCAGGCGACACTTCTTCTGGCAATAGTTTGCTTTCCTATCTTCACTTTTGCGCAGGGTCGCCAAACTGATATTTACGACCGGATCGCATCGTTGGTCGATACGCTTCGCACCTGGTCGGAACAGCCACCGGTGATGAATCCGGAAAAAACTGCAGTGTTCTCCATTCATGATCGCTGTTTCTATATCACCTCAGTCAATAATTCAGACACCCTTACAATTCCCAGCCTTTTCCCGGAGTGTACAATCGAACCGATGGAATCCGATTCGCTGCTGCTGATCTCTCTCCCGCGATATATGAACCTGCTGACAACTTCGCTCATCCTTACCTCCTCTGAATCTAGCAAAAGTAGCGGATCGTTTTATTGGACGGTGCCGTTTCAAGTAAATAACGACCAACTGCTGGTGGACAATGTGCCGGTTTCGATTGATTCCAAAGTTGTCCGAGATTCATTTCTGATTAAAGAAATCCACGCCCGTTTGACTAAGTTGCGCACCTTGAGTCTTTCCCCGGAACTGAGACCGGGAAAATCTAACCTTTTGGGAGAAAGCGCAGCCTCTCTGCCGGTGCAAGTCACTATACGCGGAAGAAATCGAAGCGATCTCACTTTTACGCAATCGTCCTGGTTTTCCGCTCTCGAGCGAATCGCGGCCGGTTTGCAGGTCTATGCCGGAATCTTGGATGTTAAAGTGGATACAACTGATATAGAATGTAACTATTATATAGTGATTACCTATCCCCAAACGGAGGGCCACCACTTTCTAAAATGGCGTGAATTGTTAAATATATCTGAAAATGTATGGCAACCGAAATCTATTATTATTACTTTTATTCCATACATTCGCACAGATAATCTCCATGATCTTTTCGCCGCGCCGGACTCCACCTATCGAAAGGTTCGCCAGGAACGGCTGATACCACCATAAGTAGCATGGGCGTCTCGCCCATGACGCGGGCGGGA
>CAZCRQ010000051.1:0-8243 GCA_964501095.1 uncultured bacterium
GATAAATCTCGCAGGCATGGACTTCAATCAGATCATCAGGGAACACGAATTCTGGAAATTATCCATGAACCTTCAATTCGAGCCGTTTGATTGTTTGTTTTCGTCCCTTGCTCCAACCTGAAATTTTCTGAAAACAGTGAATATGCCGGTTGCCAAGGTCACCTTGACCAAATCGCCCGGGATGAAAGGCGCCACGCCCAAAAGGAATGCTTCACGAGCGCTGTGGATGTGAAATAACACCAAGTGAGCGAAACCCATTAAAAGAATGATCGCAGAAGCAAACGCAAAGGTTAGCCAGACCTGGTAAACCTTTGAACTCTCCGGCAGCCACTTTCCCACAGTATAAGCAGCCACCACGAATCCTATCAGGTAACCCCCAGTTGGACCAAACAATGCCGCAAAACCGATCACGCCAGAAGCAAAAACCGAAATCCCGCCAATACCGAAAACAAGAAATAGCACTTGACTCAGCGCTCCTCTTATAGAGCCAATCATCGCCCCGGCAAGAAGTACAATGAGGACTTCAAGTGTAATTGGCACTGGAGTGAATGGCAGTGGAACACGTATCTTCGCACTTATGGCGGTGGCAACTGCAAATCCGATGATTAAGACTATTGATTTTACTAACTCTCGTATCTCAATCTTAACCCTTGGGAAGCGAAGTGCTTCGCTAATCGTTTTCATCTGTCTGCCTCTGAAATGAGATGCTATAATTCATCAATCGACTTCTGCTCGATCTTCCCGAATTTTTCCAATTGCCCCTTTACTGCTTCGGCATTGCCGACGACTGTTATCCGCAGCCAATCCGGATGGAGATATTTCTTCGCCATCCGGTTTACATCCTCAAGTGTGACTGAAGCGATCCGTTCACGATACCTGGAGATATGATCAACCGGATCGCCAAATTTATAAAGCAGAACAGTTTGAAACTGAGTGGCGATTTGGTTCGGGACTTCAAACCTGTTCGGATATTGCCCGACTAGAAACGATTTGGCGTCATTCAGTTCCTCTTCTGTAAATCCTTCTTGGATGGTTTTACGCATCACAGAGTATATTTCATCGATTATTTCGCCGGTGGATTCAAGTTTGGTGAAACTGCCGATAGTGTATGCCCCCGCTTGCTGTTTCGCGGAAAGATCACTGTAAATGTCATAAGTCAAGCCCAATTCGTTGCGTATGCGAAGCATCAAGCGGCTGGAGAATCCGCCGCCCCCGAAGATGTAATCCATCATATTGAAAGCGTAATAATCTTCACCGAGATTATAGGGACCCAGGATATAGCCCAGACGGATTTCGCTCTGAACCGCATCCGTTTTATCGATGAGGAGAATCTCGCCGCCTGCACCGCGAATAGCATCCTCACTGGCAGGCTGAGGTTTATCACCACTCTTCCAGTCTGCGAAATAACGCTCAACCAGTTTATGCGCTTTCTTGAGATCGAAATCGCCGGCTACCGTGAAGACCGCGTTGCCAGGTACAAATAAACGTTTGTACTGTTTAACCAAGCTGTCATGGTTGAACGCCGGCACGCTCTCCATCGTCCCCTCTTCCGGAAACGCATAAGGATGCTCACCATAGACAAAATGATTAAACTGTTGATCAGCAATAACATCTGGTTCATCTTTATTGCTCATGAGGCTGGAGAGCGTCTGTTTGCGAGAGCGCTCGATCTCTTCCTCGGGGAAGGTGGGGTGCAGAGCGACATCGGTGAGCAGATCAAGCCCTTTCTCGAAATCGCGAGCTAAAACATCGGTTTGCACATAAGTGCCGTTCCACCCGGCGCCGTTGTTAAGATTACCGCCGATGAAGTCAATTTCTTGAGCGATTTGAGTCGCCGTTCTCTTCTCAGTTCCCTTGCTTAAAAGCCCCGCCATAAATTCCGTCAATCCCGGTTCATCCATCGGATTGTAAAGGCTTCCCGAAAGAATGAGCAGTCGCATACTGACCACCGGCAATTCTTTATGGGGGATATAATAGACGATCAATCCATTTTTCAGGGTCTTTTTGGTTATTTCCGGCAGTTTTACCGGTGAAGTATCGATCTTCGCTTTTGGTATATATTCCGGGACTGGGTCGAACTCCTGTTGCGCCCAAGCGGTGAAATTCCCTGTTATAAATAGTAAAAAGAGCGTCAGAGTAATCGCGGTAATTGTCTTCATGATTTTTCTCCTTTACCGGCAGAAGCGGTCTCGTTTTCTGGAATAACAATAACCACCGTACGGTTCTGCGGGGTGAAATAAGTGCGAATTACGCGCTGTACATCCTCTATCGTGACCGTGGCATATTCTTCCGGGGCTTTGAGAAATGCGTTGTAATCCCCATTATGCAGAATCACCGCCGAGCCAATCGCCATGCCCTTGCCCATCACGGTTTGGAGCCGGAAAATGTAATCCGCTTCCAGTTGGTTTTTCGCTTTCTGCAGTTCATAATCAGTCGGGGCATTGTCCGCCATACCTTCAACCGTTTCAAACAGCCCCTTTTCGGCATCCTCAATTGTCACACCGGCATTGAGACCGATGTACGCTGTGAACAGTCCAGGGTCGGCGCGATCATCGACACTACCCCCAGCATACATGGCTAGTTGATCCTCATAAACACATTTCCGATAGATTCTCGAAGATTCCCCATCCGAGAGAATCTTCTGCGCTACTTCGATCGCCGGCATATCATCATGTGAGGCGGCTGGAATATGATAAGAAGCGAGAATAATCGGCAGTTGAGCGGGACGGCGATAGAAAACACGACGTTCTCCCTTTTGCTCCGGTTCTACCGTGCGAACCGGTTCCGGCAACTCCTGAGACGGGATCTGACCGTAATATGTATCAATTAAATGCAAAGCTTCATCGGGATCGAAATCCCCGACAAGTACCACTGTTGCATTATTAGGAGCATAATGAATCCGGTAGTATTCCTTCAGATCATCGACTGTCCAGTTCTGAATATCGCTCATCCAACCGACAACAGGCCAACTGTAGGGATGCGCCTGATAAGAATTGGTGATCAGTTGCTCGATGGCGGAGCCGAACAGACTGTTATCTGTTCGCATTCGACGCTCCTCCGCCACCACCTGACGTTCGGCTGCCATCGTCTCTTCGTTGATATTCAGGTTCGCTTCCCGTTCGGCTTCCAGGTGAACGACTAACTCAAGCTGATCGGAGGCGATATTCTCGAAGTAAACCGTCATATCTTCCGAAGTGAAGGCATTCAGCGTGCCACCATGACGTTTTACGATCTGCGAGTGCTCCTCGGGACCATATTTCTTCGAGCCGCGGAACATCATGTGTTCGAACATGTGGCTGATGCCGGTGATCCCCGGACGTTCATTGCGGCTGCCGGTATGAACCCACACCTGGTATGAAACCAGCGGAGCCGAATGATCCTCCAGCAATAATACTTGCAAACCGTTGTTCAAAGTATGCTCGCGTATTTTCAGCAGTTCCGGATTTAGCTGGGCTCCCGGCACAACAAATGGGATGATGAAACACAGCATCAATACGGTTACTCCTGACAATGGGATTCTTCTCATCTCTGCAATTTCCTCCTAATTTCAAGAATCCAAGTCTATTCTCTTTCTGATATCGGTTCTATTTGGGGCTTTGGTGTCTTGGCGTTTTAGTGGTGAGATTTATAAATTATTTAACCGCAAAGACGCTAAGGTACGAAGAATTACCGTGGGCGCTGTGGCAGCGGCAGCGGCATTTTTCGTTCCTGATCCGCCGCCTGGATCATCAACTCAATCGCCTTTGCCAACTGCGGATCGTGTTTTCGCATTCGGTCGCCAGGATTATAAGGCACAGTATAATCAGGGATACACCCACCATGCTCCATGTTCAGATTGTTGCGCTCGGGATGCCTCTCATCGTTCCAAACCCACCAACCGCGTAACGGCAGACGGATATGCGCACCATTGAGTGCAGTCCATCCGTCGGTCGAAATGACATTTCCGCCAGTCTCCGTGCCCACTACCGGACCGCGTCCGATGGTCTTGATCGCATGGCTGAAAATCTCCGCATTGGAATATGAATACTCATCGCAGAGTACCGCAACCGGCTTCTCCCAACGATAGAGCGGATAACGCTCCTGGGGATAGCCAATCTCGCCGTCTCGTCCGATGGTATAGGCATGCACCGGCTGGGTAAGAATGGTCAGCAGCATGTCGGTTGTCCATCCGCCGCCGTTGCTGCGGACATCAATGATCAGCGCTTCTTTATCATTCGCCGCGGCATACAAATCCAATTCAAATTGCTCCACCTCCGAAATGCCCATACCCTGAATGTGAACATAAGCCACACGGTTTTTAGAAACATCCTCGGTAATTTGCCGATTCACCTTTTCCATCTCTTCATATTTGATCTGGCGAAGATCGATCCAATTGACCGGTGTAAGCTCGTACTCCATCTCTTTTTTATCGCGTTCGATGGTCACCAGAGTAGGCAGTCCCTCACGATTTTCCAGCGCTCGGAAAGGATTTTCAGTGCTGGACACAGGCATTCCATCAATGGTGAGGAGCAGATCGCCTGGAAAAATGCGTGTTTTTTCCTTGTCCGAGGGTCCAAACGGTAAAACATAAGCGACTTTCAAACCATTGCCTTCATAAGCGGGATCGAACTCCAAACCAAGATAACCGCCCTTGTTGTACCATTTGTCTCCATCTGGGTAATAACCGCTGTGACTGGCATTCAAAGACCGCAGCATGATATTCATGGCATCGGCGAAGTCATAATCGTGGGAGACATGCGAGATAATTGGGGTAACTCGTTCACGTACGGCATTCCAATCCACTCCATGCAGATCATGGTCGTAAAAACCGCTTCCGACAGTACGCCATCCTTCCTCCATGATCTGTAGACGCTCGGCTGGTTTGTCTATAGTCAGACGCGCATTGAAACTGGTCGTTTCAACATTTCCCCCGTCAATTCCAACTCGCGCGGGCACACCTTTTTTCAGAAAATAGATTGTCTTCCCTTCTTTATCGAGATGTGCCGCGGCAGGGGAAACGCCTCCCGAAGTTATATTTTTCAGATCATCCGCAAACCGGCTGACGCTGAAGAGATCCTCTTTCCCTTCGACAGTCGCCTTGAAAATAATTCGATCCCCTTTTGGATGAATGGCGACCAAGGTTTCATCCCCGGGCAGAGTGGTGGCGCGTCGGGCGCGAAGGTGAATGTCCTCGAAGTCAATGTGCACTTGGAACGTGTCTGCTTTTGCGACTTCCTTCCCTTCTTCACTCTTTTCCTCCGCCTTTTCCGCCTTCTTCTCTTTTTCCTTGTCGCGCGTTTTTTCCCAGGCTTCCCATTCTTCACGGCTGATTTCATCATCGGCGCGCCTCAGGTAGGTGAAATAGACATCGAACTCATTCCCATGGCGACGCGTGTTCCAGCCGATCATTCTCCCATCGGCAGACCAGACCGGCGCGAGGTCATCATCCGGATGGCGGCTGATATTCACCGATTCACCGCCCTCCGCCGGCATGATCCAAACATCGGTATTGTAATTTCGATCCTCGCGCGAATAAGCGATCCACTTGCCGTCCGGCGACCAGGAAAAAGTCGGCTCAGACCAGCCTTGGAGAATTTTTTTATCATTTTTTCCATCTGCACTCATTACATGTAGATCTGCATTGCCCTCGATGTAAGCGATACGATCCCCTTTCGGCGACCACTGCGGGGAATGGCAATCGATCCCCTTTTTGGTGAGATACTCGAGACGATGGTGGCGCGCTTTACGCAGCAATTTCTCCATGGGATCATCGGAAACCAGCAAAGCGAGGCGTCGAACCCGCGCTTCCCCATTTTCCACACGATCGGTCGCCAACAGCAAAGTATCTGCGGTTCCCGGTTTGAAGGAGATCAGGTAATCGCGCGCAGGATCAGGCAGCGGAACCGTCGCCCGTCCTCCCAACTCCTTACTTACCAACACAATTTCCCCATGCACCACCAGTGCCAGCTCCTCGCCATTATCGGATAGCGCAATCTCATCCGCTTCCGAAGTGAAGTTCTTCACTTCAACCGGATTCTCGATCAGATCCGCCGCAACTTCTATCGGTATTTTCTTCGCTTTCGCGCCCTCTTTTGTCTCGAGAAGATACAAGTCGGTGTCGGCTTCAAAGACAATCCGTCTGCCGTCAAGACTGATTTTTGCGTTGCGCACCCCTTCGGTGGTAAATGAAGTGAGCCGTTTTTTCGAGGAGCCGTCGAGGTTCATTCGCCAGATATTGAATGCTTTAGTCTCATCATCTTCGCCGCGCCAGTAGATTGTCGTTCCCTCGGCTCCCCACATCGGATCGGAATCATAACCGGGACTGTCGATGATTTTCACTGGATCTTTTCCAGGAATCCAATACCAGATATCGGATTGCAGGGAACCTCGATAGCCGATGCGTCCGAAAAGATTCTCCCCACAGGTAAAGAGGTAACTTTTTCCATTCGGGCTGATGCTAACTTCATCGGCGAAAAAATCGGCAAGACGAAGTGGTGCCCCGCCAGTGGCTGGAATCCGCTGAATCTGATCCATCATCGGGTAGTCGAACAGCCGACGGGAGGAGAAGAGAATCGTTTTCCCATCACGAGTCCAATCGTGGGGAATATCCGGAGTAGAGGCATACGTCAGACGAGTAGGCGCACCTCCAGCGCTGGGGATGACAAAGAGATCGTATTGATCATAACGGTCAGAGGCGAAGACCAGTTGAGTTCCATCTGGTGAGAATACAGGATCGCGGTCATATCCAGGATGCGCAGTTAATCGTATTGCCTGCCCACCTTCTGCTGCAACACTCCATAAATCTCCCTGAAATGAAAAGACGACCGTTGCCCCGTCAGGAGAGAGGGCGGGACGACGTGGGAAAAATACCGGTTCGGCTGAAGTGGTTGAAATGCCCCAAAGGATAATAAATGTAACTAATACTATTGTAATTTTCACGAAATACCCGCTCTTCCTCTTTTACTCACCATTATTCTCGATCAAATAATTTCAATTTCAGGATTAAAGCGAATCGCCCTGCCGCCTTGCTTTCGATAAGCCGCGAGCATCTGCACCAACTCTTCCTGACGTCTTTCCGACGATATCAACACACCATCAAATTCAACAGTGTAGATGTTATCCAGGCTTTCGATCTCAAAGCGGCTGCCGGCGAGCATCGATCCGATCCGCGCTTTATCGCTGGTTATCACTTTCTTTATTTCCTCATCCAGACCGGTGTAGTACAACATATCGACTGTGGGTGCCCCGGCGCCAAAAGTGATAATACCTCCGGGAAAATTCTTTTCAATCACCTTCGGTAATTCTATCGCCAAGGTCTCTTTTCGCTCCAGAAAGGTTTCCACATCTTCCAGAATGTGCTCCACTTCCTCATCGGAGGTGGGTATCGGAGCGACTTCCTCTTCCCCTTTACGCGGTTTTTTCCCGAACACGGCAAGATAAGATTCCTCAAAACCTCCGATCTGGTTGATCCCTTGCAGTGATAGGGCATAGCGCAAGGTGGAGGCAGTCCAATAGCAGAGATGGTGAAAGGAAAATCCGCCAAACGCCGATTTACGTAAGACTCTGCCGAGATTAGGCACCTCAATCGCCAGGAATCCGCCGGGTTTGAGCAGGCTTGCCATGGCGGCGAGAACATGCATCGGTTCAATCGTATGTTCCAAAACAGAGCGTGCGATAACAGCATCAAAAGAACCATCCTCATACATTCCGGCTTCAAACCGTCCCTCTTTGGCGATGAATCCAGCTTCTCTCGCCTGTTTCACCGCCGCCGGATGAGCATCGATCCCCTCGGCGCGAAATCCCGATCGTGTCAGTTGGTTAAGGAGATCTCCAGTTCCACATCCGATATCCAAGATATGCGCCCCGCGGGGAACAAAACGCTCGAAATTCGTCAAGAATCGGGTTGTTTCCGCGGTCTCCATCCCCGTGATCTGAGCTGACATCGGTAAAGGTTGGCGCAGCAACATGTCATCCAGATCCATGACGGAAACTGGATTGATCTGGAATAATGCTCCGCAGACGTTGCAAATTCCAATTGTCAATGTTCCCAGGGGCACAGTTTCCGCAACTTCAATCCGTACCGATCCATTCCCAGCATAAGGGTAGTCATCCAAGGCAATCAGTTCTTCCAGATCACTCGCACTACAAATAGGACACTGCTCGGGTGACATCGTTCTCCTCTTCTTTTGTTTACCTTAATTTTGTTTAAGTGCCGCCAGTCGTCCTCGGCTGGCGGGAACCACCAGTGCCGCCAGTCGTCCTCG
>CAZCRQ010000051.1:8343-11524 GCA_964501095.1 uncultured bacterium
CCTCCCACCATAATTCCATTATTTCCCAAAATATAATTGTAACCAGATACCAAGATTGGCGAGCATCCAGATTTTCATGCCCTCATCTTTTCCGCGCGCTGTAACCAGGAAGTGTTCTAGTTGTTTCAAATTGAATAGTTCTCCCATCAATGGAGTAAGAATACGCTGACGTGCCCATTCATGCCAAGCGCCAAAGAACCAACGGTCTAAGGGAACGGGAAAAGCGTATTTCGGACGCATCAATATCTGATCGGGAATTGAACCCGCATACGCCAGGCGCAACAAGTACTTGGTAATATCCAATTTATCATGTACTTCCAGTGCGGTCATCCGCTGCGCCTGTTCGTTTTCCAACTTACCGCGCCATCGAACTTTGTAATGAACCGGCTGGGCACAGACCCATTCGACCAGATCGCGGTCGGTGAAGGGAACTCTTCCCTCAACGCTTTCCGCCATCGTCGTTGCATCAAGACGCAACAATAATGCCGAAAGATGGATGTTTTCCAAAATATAAAGTATTTTTTCATACGGATCAAGATGCGCCTGGTCGAGTTCAGCCCAGGTTTCATCCCAATAACCGGCAATTTCCTTCTCAGCGTCATGATAAGATTGAGCTTCCCGGAACAGACTCTCCCGTTCATGCTGCGGCATCCAGTTGTAAAGACGCAGAAATTGCAGTTTTTGGCTTTTAAATGCAGCCTCGCCATACATGGCAATCAAGGAATTCCGGAGTCGCTCCCGATCGGTCGAGTTCAAGGCGCTATGATCATCTTCGACCGCTTTACCGATCAAATAATCATGCGGACTGCGAACAAGGTACGAATATCCCCCTAGCAGCTCATCGGCTCCTTCCCCAGATAAAACCACCTTGATATTTTTTTTCAAAACACGGGAGAGAAAACGCAGCGGTACTTCATTGGGGACGGAAAGTGGGGTATCCTTGATCCGGATTAAATCTTCAAATTCTCTGAAATATCCAGCTTCACGCAGGGCGACCTTCCGATGCGGCACCTTTAGCTTGGCGGCGACCAGGGTGGAATAGGAAAATTCATTATATCCTTCCTCCTCAAATCCAATGGAGAAAGTTTTCAGATTCTTATGCCCAAGATTCTTCATCAGGGAGACAATTACGGTGCTATCGATTCCTCCGGAGAGATAAGCTCCCACCGGCACATCCGCCATCAACCGCCGTTTCACCGCTTCTAACAGACGAATCCGAAACTCTTCCGCGGTAGTCTCTTCGCCCAGGTCGCGTTTCTCCGACTCCGGGATCAGAGGGAGGCGCCAATAGACAACCTCAGCCCTTCGTTTCTCCTTCCACTGAATATAACTTCCCGGCATGACTTCCTGGATATACTTGAAAAGAGTCTTCCCACGGAAGGATAAACGATAATGGGCGAGGTAATTGACCAGGGAAGTTAAATCGGGAGAATGTGGGAAGGAAGTATCGCAGAGTATAGCTTTAATCTCGCTGCCAAAGCGCAGCAATCCACCGCGCATCGACCAATAGAGGGGTTTAATGCCCAATGGATCGCGCGCCAGAGTCAGACGTCTGGGTAAAGTTTCCCACAAGGCAAGTGCGAACATTCCGCGAAATCGCTGCAAGGCAGATTCTATTCCCCAATGCAGCAAGGAGTGAAAAACAACTTCCGTGTCACATCGGGAATGAAAGCGGATTCCAAACGTGTTTTCCAGTTGTTTTCGCAGCTCGAGATGATTATACAACTCGCCGTTGTAAACCAAAACCGCGGTATTTTGTTCATTCACCCAAGGTTGCGCTCCGCCCTGGAGATCGACAATCGCCAAACGTCGGTGTCCCAAACCGGCACCCTCACCAGACCAGGTGCCAGATCCATCCGGACCCCGATGGGCAAGGCTCTCCACCATACGATCCAATAGCTGCCTATCGATCGCTACCTGAGGATCCAGAGCGATAAGACCCGCTATGCCACACACCCAAAGGCTCCCTTACTCAAGGCGGCGGGTAAATTGTTCTATTCAATATAACCATCATCCTTGTATTTCGAGAAGCTCCACTTCAAAGACCAGGGTGGAATTAGGCGGAATGGAAGGTCGCCCCTGTTCGCCATAAGCGAGGTTAGCCGGAATAACCAGGATGCGTTTTCCACCAACAGACATATCTGCCACCCCTTCGTCCCAACCCTTGATCACCTGCCCCATACCAAGTGTGAAGGTGAAGGGCTGTCCGCGGGGGACTGAACTGTCAAACAGACTGCCATCTGTCAACCATCCGGAATAATGAACGATCACTTTCTGTCCCGTCTTCGGTTTATCGCCTGTTCCGAGGACAACATCGAAATACTGCAAGCCTGACTTCATCTTGGACAAATTTAAGGAATTCAAGTCCGGCATAGTCGGAGGCTTCGGTTTGTCCTGAACATCGAGGAGTTCGACTTCAAATACCAGAGTCGCATTGGGAGGAATCACATTTCCTGCGCCTCGACTGCCATATCCCAGTTCGGGTGGAATTTCCAGTTTCCGTTTGCCGCCGATTTTCATCGTGGCAACACCTTCCTCCCAACCCTTGATCACGTTCCCCGCGCCCAGTTCAAAAACAAACGGCTCCCCGCGATCCAAAGAGCTGTCAAATTTCTTCCCATCGGTCAGCCAGCCGGTGTAGTGAACTGTGACCATCTGCCCGGGTTGCGGTGTTATTCCGGTTCCAACTACCAGATCCTCATACTTCAGTCCGCTCTCCGTGGTAGTCATCTTGGATGTCTTGCCGCATCCCCACATCCCGATGACCACTGCCAAAACAACTATTAAAACTGTACGCATTTTACCCTCTCTTGTTAGCTTTTTCAGAACATTGCCGTCAGCCGAGGACGGCTGACACCACCAGTGCCGTCAGCCGTCCCCGGCTGACGGAAAATGCCTCTGTGTCATCCCACCAGTGCCGTCAGCCGTCCTCGGCTGACGGACCACCAGTGCCGTCAGCCGTCCTCGGCTGACGGACCACCAGTTCCGTCAGCCGTCCCCGGCTGACGGAAAATGCCTCTGCGTCATCTCTGTGTCAGCCGGGGACGGCTGACACCACCATACCTCCCTCCGTGTCAGCCGGGGACGGCTGACACCACCATACCGAGGACGGCTGACACCACCATACCGGGGACGGCTGACACCACGATACCTCCGTGCCAATATACAATTCAATCTGCCG
>CAZCRQ010000051.1:11624-13084 GCA_964501095.1 uncultured bacterium
ATTCAATCTGCCGCTTTATTCAATCTGCCGCTTTATTCAATCTGCCGCCAATTATGGGCAATCAAACCTTCTCTTTCAGCCGATTCGATAGTTCTCAAGGCTCGTTTCAATACCGGCGGATCGATCATTTTACTCCCCAGGCTGATTACACCCAGTCCTTTGCTCAAGGCGTCTTCATAAGCGCGCACAATCCGCTTCGCTTTGTTCAATTCCGTCTCCGACGGCGCAAAAGCCTGATGAATAACTTCGATCTGACGTGGATGAATGCAGCCTTTTCCCTCAAATCCGAGCGATTTGGCTTCGATCACCGATTCTCGCAAGCCTTCCATATCGGCAACATCGGAAAAAACAGTATCGATTGGCTGTACTCCTGCGGCTCGTGCCGCATTCAACACCTGGGAACGCGCCCAGAAACTCTCCCTGCCCTCCAGCGTCCTCTCAGCGCCAATATCAGCCGTATAATCTTCAAGCCCGATCGCCAAAGCGACCACCGTCTCATGCGAGGAAGCAATCTCATAAGCGAACCAGGCGCCTTTTGCCGACTCTATAATCGGCATCAGCCAGATAGGATAATCTATCGAAAATTCACTTCTCAATTCGGCAATTCGAGTGGCAACCTGGATAACGGTCTCCGAGGTCTCGACCTTGGGGATAAGAATCAATTGAACGCCATAAGGTACAACCCATTGCAGATCGGCTAATCCATAATCTCCCTGGTTGATGCGCACTATCTTTTCCGCACCCAGGAAATCGAGGTGCACTAAAGCATTACGCACTAGAACTCGCGCTGCATCTTTCTCCGAAGGCGCGACCGAGTCTTCCAAATCGAGGATCAAACCTGACGGTTTATGAACCGGAGCGTTGATCATGAACTTGGGATTGTTTCCGGGAAGATAGAGTCGGCTGAGACGGGGATGATTACGTTCCGAAGCCGCAGTTTGGGGAGCTGGCGGAGGCAGCCAGGCGGGGAATTCCTTGTCTCTCCACAATCTGCGCACCGCCGCTTCCAATCGCGCCATCAACACAAACGGAAGAGCGCCAGAATCTTCAATCCGCACTAACACCTTCTCGAGACCGAAAAATTGGAGACCGTGTTCGACCAATTCGGAGGTAGAACGAGAAAAGAGGTCGGCAGCCTTGCCAGTCAAGGCAACTTCATTCCCCCCTGATTCACGCCGCTGGATTTCCACCCATACATCCGATCTTACCGCATCGCCACGTGATCCGGCAGACGCCGATCCTCGCAACTCCATTCTCACCTCATAGCCTATTCTGTTGAATGCTGCAAGTTAGGTTGAGAATTCATCGGAAGCAAAGGCTTTGTATTAGCGGTCTTTTCTCATAACTTAAGGCACGGAGAAACCTGCACAACAAGTGGCGCCGGGCACCTATATATATGATTTTTTATAAATATTCTCGAATAGCTGAGAACAAGGTATCCCAGAAGATGCCTTCGGATA
>CAZCRQ010000052.1:0-11020 GCA_964501095.1 uncultured bacterium
TGCCAAAGCTTTATTGAAGGATTTTTACACGGAGATGAATCATGAGTGAAGTTCTTAAAAAACAGAATGATAAGAAATCAGATGGATATAAGCCCGCCTTAAAAGAGCGTCAACGTTGGGAGCGGGAAGTCTACAAGCCACAAGGGCAATTTCGGGATGATGGCATCGAGTTCACCACGGTTTCTTCGGCTGAAGTGCCTCACTTGGTTGGTCCGGAGTATTTTGAGCAGATAAACTGGAATCCCAGGGAGAAACTGGGATTTCCGGGAGAGTATCCTTATGCCCGCGGGATACATCCGACGATGTACCGCGGCAGGCTCTGGACGATGCGCCAGTTTTCCGGATTCGGCACACCGCAGGAGACTAACGAGCGCTACAAGTATCTGTTGAGGAATGGTCAGACGGGATTGAGCGTCGCTTTCGATCTGCCGACACTGATGGGACGAGATTCGGACGATCCCTTGAGCCGTGGAGAAGTGGGAAAGTGCGGGGTTGCTATAAGCAGCCGCGAAGATATGGACGTTCTCTTCGATGGCATCCCAATGGATCAGATCACGACCTCGATGACGATCAACGGTCCGGCGGCGATCATCTGGGCATTTTTCATCGCCGCAGCCCAACGCCAAGGTGTTACCCGCGAAAAACTTGGCGGCACCCTGCAGAATGATATCTTGAAAGAGTTTATCGCCCAGAAGGAATTCATTTTTCCACCCGAACCAAGTGTGAAGCTGGTTGTCGATACAATTGAATTTGCGACAAAAGAGCTGCCGCGTTGGAATTCGGTTTCTGTGAGTGGTTATCATATCAGAGAAGCGGGCTCCACCGCCGCCCAGGAACTGGCGTTCACCCTAATGGATGGCTTCACTTACATCGAGGAGACGATAAAACGGGGATTACCGGTAGATAGTTTCGCTCCCCGCATCTCCCATTTTTTCAATAGTCATAACGATTTCTTCGAGGAGATCGGCAAATTCCGCGCCGCGAGACGAATTCACGCGCGTCGGATGAGAGAAAAATATCACGCTCAACTAGAAAGAAGCTGGTTGTTGAGATTTCATACCCAGACTGCGGGTTGCAGCCTGACCGCGCAGCAGCCGGAAAACAACATCGTCCGCACGGCAGTCCAGGCATTGGCGTCGGTGCTGGGCGGCACTCAGAGCCTGCATACCAATTCCATGGATGAAACCCTGGCATTGCCCTCGGAAAAAGCGGTGACTATTGCCCTGCGCACCCAGCAGATTCTCGCCTATGAATCCGGAGTGGCGAATGTCATGGATCCTTTGGGTGGAAGCTACTATGTCGAATGGATGACCGATAAGCTGGAGAGAGAAGCGGAAGATTACATCCGGCAGATTGAAGATATGGGGGGTGTTATCGCCGGCATAGAGAATGGTTTCTTTCAAAAGGAGATCGCACGTGCGGCATATCGTCACCAGCGGGAGTTGGATGAGGGCAGGCGTGTCATTGTCGGAGTAAACAAGTTTGAAGATCCGAACGAGAGAATAGAGATCCCAATTCTGAAAATCACGGAAGAGGTAGAAGAGAAACAGCGGACGCGCCTTGCCGACTTGCGTCGAAGGCGGGATGATCGCAAGGTTCAATCGACACTGGAGAGACTACAAACCGCCTGCGAGAATGGAGAGAATGTGATGCCGCACCTGATCGACTGCGCCCATGCGGATGTGACATTGGGCGAGATGGTGCGGATCATGGAAAAGGTCTACGGCGCCTATATCGAAACGGCACATTTTTAAATATACCATTGAAAATTCGCACTATTCAGAAAGGGAATAGATGCAGAATCATGGATCATCTTCTGATAATGCTGCCAGTAATGTGCAGATTATCCTGTTCCAGATTGCCGAAGCGACTAATGTATCCAGTGATCTTGGCGAACTTTTAGCGCGAATTCATCATCTCCTCAGCACCTTGATCGACACCACCAACTTCTTTGTCGCCCTTTATAATTCAGAGACGAAACTCTATCATTTCCCCTATTATATCGACAAAGAGGATCCTGATTTCGATTCCAGCAAAGGGTACCGTATTGAAAAAAGCCTCACGGAATATGTTCGTCACACCGGTCGGGCATTGCTGGCGGATCAGGAGAAGATTGACCGGTTGCTCGTCGAGGGTGAGATCGAGCTGATCGGTCCACTATCGCTCAGTTGGCTGGGGGTTCCGTTAAAAACCCCTCAGGGGATTATCGGAGTCGTAGTTGTACAAAGTTATGAACATAGTAAATTATATACCAATCAAGATCTGGAATTACTATCATTTGTATCTGATAACATCGCCATCGCCATTGAACGGAAGCGCGCCGAAACGGAAATACGCATCCAGAAAATATACCTGGAACAATTGATCGAACGCGCTCCGGAAGGCATTGTCCTCCTGGATCACATCGGGCAAGTAATCAGCATCAATCAAGAATTTATTCGGATGTTTGGATATTCTCGCAACGAAGCTATCAATAAGGAAATAAAAAACCTGATTGTCCCATTGATGCTAGTCGATGAAAGTGACTCGCTCATAAAAAGAACTGTAGAAGGGGAGCGTGTCAGTGTGGAAACGACTCGAAAGAGTAAAGATGGCAGACTCCTCGATGTCTCAATTCTGACCACTCCCATCTTTATCGAAGGAGAAGAGGTAAAACTATACTGCATTTATCGTGATATTTCTGAGCGAAAAAGGTATGAACGAATACAATCTATATTACATACTATCTCTGAAGCAACGAGTATGTCAAGCGATCTTGGTGAATTATTGTATATTATACATAAACAATTATGCAGATTGATTGATGTGAAAAACATATTTGTCGCATTATACGATGAAAAAACCGAAATGTACACATTCGTCTACCATGTTGATGAAATGGATGAACCTGATATCATGGTTCCATATAAACTAGAGAAAAGCCTGACTGACTATATCAGAAGGATTGGAAAATCTCTAATAATCAATCAACAGGAATTTGAACGACTTGTGGAATCGGGTGAAGTCGTTTTACACGGTTCCCCTTCACCCAGTTGGCTGGGTGTACCTTTGAAAACAATCCATGGTACCATCGGAGTAATCGGTATTCAAGATTATAAAGTACAGAACGCTTTCACTCCCAATGATCTTGAGTTGCTGGAGTCGGTGTCCGGGCAGGTCGCCCTAGCGATTGAACACAAGCATGCAGAACAGGCTCTCCGTCAATCTGAAGATCGCTATCGGACGATTTTCGATCATTCTCCAAACGGCGTTTTCCTCTATGATAATGATTTAAAAATCACGCAATTCAACAAACGTTATCTCGAGATTGTCCGTTCGACTAGTGAGCAGGAACTTGGATTCGATCTGAACACCATAAAGCAAAAGAATGTCCTCCCTTATGTAAAAGCGACACTGACGGGTAAATCAGCGAAATTTGAAGGTACCTATCACACGACTACAACCGATGTCGATCTATGGGTTTCCGCCGGTTTTGTTCCACTTTCTGACGATCAGGGTCGTGCCTTGGGCGGAATGTGCGTAATCGAAGATATCACTGACCGAAAGATGGCGGAGCAAGCGTTAAGAGAGAACCAGGAGCGCCTGACACATGTCGCTTCCAATGTCTCTGCCATCATTTGGAGTGCGGATATTGACCAGCAATCCTGCGATTTTCATTACACCTTAATCACCGAGAATGTATTCAAAGTCACCGGTTATCAGATGGAGGATTTTCTGCAACCTACTTCGGATTTTCCCTTGAATCGTGTCCATGAAGAAGATCGCCAAATGGTGAGTGATTGGCGGAAGTTGATCTGTCATGGTGAAAACGTCAGCGGTGTGTACCGATTTTATCGGAAGGATGACACGGTGCGCTGGCTTTACGATTTCATGACGCCGGTGAAAAACTTAAGTGGACAAGTAATTCGCGTCGATGGGATTACTTTCGACCATACTGATCGTATCCTGGCGGAGCAAGCCTTGGCGGAAGAGAAGGAACGTCTCGCCGTAACCCTTCGCTCGATTGGGGATGCTGTGATCTCGACAGATACGGACGGAAGGGTTGTTCTGATGAATCCATTGGCGGAAAAACTTACCGGATGGAAACTTGGAGAAGCAAAAAATGAATTATTATCAAAGATCTTCCGGCTGACTGAAGAGAATACCGGACTGGAAGTGGAGAATCCAATCTCACGAGTCTTAAAAACGAACCTTATAGTGGAGTCGGCATATAATTGCATCTTGACTTCACGTGATGGTTCTCAAACATTGATTGCGGAGAGCGCCGCTCCGATACGAGACCGGGACTCGAGAAATATCGGCGTCGTTCTTGTTTTCCGTGATATCTCAGTTCAACGTCAGCAGGAGAAAGAGATTTTACGCGCTCAGAAACTGGAATCGTTGAGCATCCTGGCAGGCGGCATTGCACATGACTTCAACAACATTCTGACCTCGATTCTCGGCAACATTTCCATGGCGAAGTTATATATCGAACATCCGGATCGTCAGGAACCTCGTCTTGAAAAAGCTGAACGCGCCACCCTGCTGGCAAAGGATTTGACCCAGCAATTGTTGACCTTCTCCCGTGGGGGTGCGCCGGTCAAAAAAACCGCTTCTATCAAGGAGCTGATTGTTGAATCCGCTCAATTCGCTCTCACAGGATCAAATGTGTCGTGCGAAAAATTGATCGACGATGACCTTTTGCCGGTAGATATCGATGAAGGACAGATCAACCAAGTGATACACAACATTGTCCTGAACGCCGTTCAGGCAATGCCCAATGGTGGGATTGTCCGCATAAGAGCCGAGAATTTTCATCTTAGCGAAGGTTCCCCGATCCCTCTGCAGCCTGGCGATTACGTAATGATTCAGGTTCAAGATGAAGGTCCCGGCATCGCGCCGGAGCATCTCACCAAGATCTTTGATCCCTATTTTACGACAAAGCAGAAAGGCACCGGATTGGGATTGGCTTCCTCATTTTCCATCGTCAAGAAACATGATGGTTTCATTATGGTGGAGTCGAAACAATATGTAGGCTCCACTTTTACCGTTTATCTTCCCGCTTCCACTTCCAGCTTGGAACGTGCGGAAAAAGTGGAGTCGGCGCTTTTCCAGGGAGAGGGGCGGGTGCTGATTATGGATGACGAGGAGGGTGTCCGGACAGTGGCGAAAGACATGTTGACCTTCATGGGTTTTAAAACCGATTGCGCCGCCAATGGAGAAGAAGCCTTTGAAATGTACAAGAACGCAAAAAAAACCAAAATGCCTTATGATATTGTCATTCTTGATCTTACTGTTCCTGGCGGAATGGGTGGATTAAAAACAATCTCCATACTTAAACATTTCGATCCCAATATAATTGCGATTGTCTCCAGCGGATACTCCAATGATCCCGTCATGGCGGATTACAAGAAATATGGATTCGCCGCCGTTGTCTGCAAACCTTATCGTATCGATGAACTGAGTTCTATCTTAAACGAGTTGCTTCAGGCAAAGAAAAAATAGCGGCTGACAGCAAACTATCCTGCCTCTCACGGAGTGAAAAACAGCGGCATTTCTCTTCCCAACATTAGTTACGTACATTTCAGATAAGCTGAAATCTGTGGAGATTCGAGCGTTCGGCAGATATTCAACTTGATAAAAATCCGAGAATTACAAACGACTCGGGCAATATAGTGGAGCTGATCATGTATGAGAAATCGGAAAAGAAGATCAGGATTTTACTGGCGAAGCCTGGATTGGATGGTCATGATCGTGGAGCGAAAGTCCTGGCAGCGGCGTTTCGTGATGCTGGTTTTGAAGTCATTTATACAGGGTTGCGTCAAACGCCGGAAATGATAGTCGAGGCGGCACTGCAGGAAGATGTGGATGTTATTGCGATCTCGATTCTCTCCGGCGCGCATAATACTCAATTCAAACGTGTGCTGGATTTGATGCGCGAGAAGGGATTGGATGATGTTCTCCTGACCGGAGGCGGGATCATCCCGGAAGAAGATATGAAAAAATTGGAGGAGATGGGGGTGGGAAAACTCTTTGGTCCGGGTACTCCAACTGGAGCGCCGATACAATATATCCGAGAATGGGTAGCAGCACATCCACGTTGAAGAAGTATTTACTCAACAGTTTCGCTATTAGAAAATAACTTATCCGCATGGTTCATATAGGGGTGTCCGATGTCAGGTCATTCAAAGTGGGCGACGATACGTCGCAAGAAGGAGAAGACGGATGCTGCACGGGGGCGTGTCTTCACCAAAGTGATAAAAGAAATAGTGGTGGCAGCGCGCAACGGCGGAGGAGACATCGATGCCAATCCACGTCTCCGCGTTGCCGTTCAAGCTGCCAAGGCGGTTAATATGCCCCAGGAAAATATCACTCGGGCGATTAAAAAGGGAACCGGCGAACTGCCCGGCACCGTGTATGAGGAAGTCACTTATGAAGGATACGGTCCCGGCGGCTGCGCCATTTACATGGAAGGTTTGACCGACAACAGAAATCGCACTGTTGCCGAAATCCGTCATATTTTCACCAGATACGGCGGCAATCTGGCGGAAACGAATGCCGTCGCCTACATCTTCAGCCGGAAAGCACTGATTGAAGTGCTGCCAGGGGGAAAGTCAGAAGATGAGATCATAGAAATCGCTTTAGAAGCCGGTGCTGAAGATGTCAACCTGGATGAGGATGGCACTTACAGCATTACCGGACAGCCTTCCGATCTGGAGACTCTGAGGGAAAGATTTGAAGAGAAAGGGATTGAAATTGAAACGGCGGAAGTCAGCATGATTGCAAAAACAAGTGTGCCTGTCGATGAAAAGCATGTAAAGTCGCTCATGCGGTTGATGGAAGCCTTTGAAGAACATGATGATATACAAAGAGTCTATTCCAACTTCGATATCTCCCCGGAACTTCTCGAGAGCCTGGAATAAAGAACCACGCCTCGCTCTGGGCAAACCTGCCGTGTCAGGTGAAAAAATCCTGGAACGGCGTTTTACCCTGGCATCACAACTGTCTGCTATTTTAGAACAGGGCGGCAGGCTGCTCGATGTAGGCTGTGGAAATGGCGCCCAGACTCAATGGTTCCTTCAACATTTTGATCTGATCGTCGGTCTGGATGTCCAGATCGAACAGATAAAGCAAGCACCGGTAGAAGCTTCCTGGGTAGCGGCAACTGCCGAATGTCTCCCTTTCCCTGATAATTCGTTCGATGCCATCACCAGTTTTGAGGTTCTCGAGCACGTGGTCGATCCAATTCAGACCATGAGGGAATTTCATCGGGTACTGAAGAAAGGCCGCCAAGCAGTTATCTCAGTCCCGAATAAGTGGTGGATTTTTGAAACACATGGAGCAGATCTGCCAGTTTTGCCCTGGAACCGTGTGCCTTTCTTCTCCTGGCTGCCGGAATCTTGGCATGATCGTTGGGCAAAAGCGCGTATCTATTCCCGAAAAAAGTTCGCCCACCTTATCAAGGAGGGGGGATTCAATATATTTAAAATTTACTATGTCACTGCACCGATGGATCGTGCCAGACCGCGGTGGGTGCAATATCTGTTACGACATACGATTTTCCGCCGTGATTTAACCAATTTCCCCTTCTTATCTGTAAACCACATCGCCATCCTGACCAAAAGGGTAGCGTAAGCCGCCGTGCTTGCGTAGAAAGAGACACCTCCAGTTCTCCATTTACTGTCACTACGAGTATGAACAATATGCGAGGGGAATGAATATCTTGCATAAATGGCATAGTATTAAAAGTCGATGAAGTGTAGCATGGACGTCCCGTCCATGTCACGGGCGGGACGGACATATTGCCACCTACGGGCGGGACGCCCGTGCTACTATTAGGACGCCTCTGCCAAGCAATGGTATAAGAATTGCTGTTATTTATAAGTTATACTCTTTTCCAGTCTGTCCGAGAATGTACGAGGGTCTCCCAGAGTGTCATTCCCGCGGAAGCGGGAATCCAGTAATTTCAATATCTTAGGAAAAATTTATGAGCCGGTGGAGTATGGCAATACTCCTGATCCTGCTGTTGACGCCAATGATAAGCGGCGCAACACAACAAGCAGATTATCTTACACCCCATCAAGCTTTTAATGTTGTTTATGAGGAAAGAAACGAAGCGTCTCTTAACCTCCGGATCGAGATTTCGCAACCAGAGCGAGTGATTCTAAACGACGCTTTACTTCCCTTGGAGTACTGGGAATTGCCAGACGGCGGATTGCAAGAGGAGGAGGGAATGCCTGTAGTTCCGATGGCAGGTTCTCTATTTCATCTGCCGCCACGAGGGAATTACCAGGTTCACATTCTCGACGCTCTGTACGAAACCATCGATAATATCAATTACGCCTGTTTTCGGTCAGCTCCGGAGTTGGATGAGAATTCATACTTCACGACTAACGTGGATGAATGGTATCCCGGCAGCCTGGTAATTGCCGATGCGCCGGCGATATTTCACGATTTTCGTGTCGGCAGCCTGGTCTTCTATCCGGTGCAGGTCAACACCGGGCGAAACGAAGTACGCCTCTATAACAGCATTCAATTGGAAATCAGTTTCAATGAGGAGGATGGTCGCAACACTCTTCCCGCCATGCCGACAAGAATCAGCGAAGCTTTTCTCCCCTGGTACCGTCTGTTCCTGGACTGGAACGATGATGAATTGGATCGATACGAACTCTATCGTGGTCATGTCCAGGTAGTGATGCCGAACAACCCAACGTTATTCTCGCTGATGGAGGAGTGGTTCGCTTGGAAACGTCAGAAGGGTTGGATTCTGGACTTGCTGACGGATACGGATGTCCCTAGCTGGACAAGTGAATCCATCCGGCAAGAGCTGCAAAATCGCTGGAATGAAGCGGAGACTAAGTTCGATTATATCGTAATCGTGGGAGATAATACCGGTCCATTCGCCACGCCTGTTTCCAATTTGCAGGGTGATTATTTGTACGGTTTGCTCGCCGGGGATGACCGTCTGTTGGATGTCGGGATAGGACGGATCAGCGTGGAATCCAACCAGGAAGTCACGGCTTATGTCAATAAAGTACTGAGTTATGAATGCGATCCCCGATTGGATGATCCGAATTGGTATCGTCGCGGCATGGTCGCTGCCGGCTCCAGTTATTCCGGCATTACGACAATTTTCAACTGCCGATATGTCCGTCACCTGATGCTCGAAAACAATTATATACAATGCGATACCGCCTGGTACAACGACAACCTGGGGAGTGTCAACGCACGTTCGATCGCCCGCATCAATGACGGGGTTTCATATTACAGCTATCGTGGACTGCAAGGCACCGGATTATCCATCAACACCATCAACAGCTTGACCAACGATTATAAACTGCCATTTGTAGTGGACATCACCTGCGGCACCGGCACTTGGGCGTTTCAGTTAAGCAATTCTGAAGTCTATATGCGTACTGGGACAGTACGCATCCCGCGTGGTGGAATTGGCGCAATTGGCACTGCTTTGACATATACACACACCCGTTTCAACAACGTCCTTGCCGGCGGTGCGGCATTTGCTGCTTTCCAACTTCATGCCCCGGCGATGGGAGACCTACAACGCGGGGCACAATACAACCTTTGGGTCAACTTTCATCAATTCGATCCTGCAGGAACTGATAATTTCAGCGAATGGGCGAACCTGATGGGCGATCCGCTCGTCTGGATCTGGACTGACACGCCTCATGAATTCGCTGTCGAAGTGGAAACTGAGTTCGAACTTGGCATCAATACTCACATGGTCAGTGTGACCGAAGAGGGTGCGCCGGTTGATGGCGCCTGGATTACATTATACAAAGTCGACGAGAACGAGGAGACCATCGCACGGGAGGTTTCCGATTCTCAAGGTCGGGCGTCTCTCTATACACCATTCAATTATCCGGGTGAAGCGATTCTCACTGTCACCAAACCCAATTTCGCACCATTTCGTCTGACACTCCCAGTCATTACTCCAGAGTCGAGAATCGGCTATTCAGCAGTCGAAATCGTCGATGACGGGACTGAAGGCACTGACGGCAATGGAAATTCTCTCCCGGAAGCGGGCGAAACTGTTGGACTTCGAATTACAGCCAGGAATTGCGGAACGACAGATTGGAATGATGTTACTTTGACCGCTTCTTGTAATGATCCCTTGGCACTGAACCTTACAGGAATTGTTGACTTCGGAGAGATGGTTTCTCGGCAGATTGTTCGAGCTAATGAAATTCTCCTCATCGAACTTTCCCCGCAAATAAAAAATGGCTGGATTCTCCCGATTCAACTGCAATTTACTACCGAGACGGACGAGTTTTTGGATGAGTTCCCGCTCGCAGTTCATTCGCCCCAATATGCTTATGTAAGAACAGTCTATTGGGAAGAATTCAGACCGGGAGCGGCGTCGGGGCTCCAGATTGAAGTGATGAATGTCGGTGGTAGTCTGGGTTCTAATGGAACGGCTGTTTTATCCAGCTTGGACCCCTTTTTAACCATCACTCAGAACACCGCCGAGCTGCCGGAAATGTTCGTCGGGGAATCGACATTCACCTCATCGTTCGAGATCGAGGCTTCGATGGCTGCCTTCAATGGCAGGCAAACGGAAGCGCAAATGACCCTCGAATTGGAATCAGGTTTCCGTGATACTCTAATGATCCCCATCCTAATCGGACTGATTACAGCGACCGATCCCTACGGACCGGATCGTTATGGCTATTATGCGTACGAAAGCCGGGATATGGATTATCCCCATTCGCCTCGATTTGATTGGATCGAGATCGATCCGGACAACCCTGAACATGATTTTTCCGGAACTCCCCTCAACCTTCTGGACGATAATTATAATTATGATCTGGCGGTCGTGATCGATCTCCCGTTCACGGTTCAATACTATGGAGAAGACTACGCTCAACTGACGGTTAGCGGCAATGGAATGCTGGCGATGGGCAGTCAGGCGGATATGGGTTTGCCGCGCAACTGGTCGATCCCCTCAGCCCTAGGTCCTTCAGCCATGATCGCTCCCTTCTGGGATGACCGCTGGATCGATGAGGAAAGCGGCATCTATTAC
>CAZCRQ010000052.1:11030-12954 GCA_964501095.1 uncultured bacterium
ATCCCTCATCGGGACAACTGATTATAGAGTGGGATCAAGTCGGGGACATTTCAAGACGTAATCGATGCACCTTTGAGGTGATCATCTATGATTTCATCGAAGGGCACTTTACCACCAGCCATGATAATGAGATTCTCTTCCAATATAAAACCGTCCAGCCATCTTTTGGACGTAACATCGATATTCCATATTGGACAACCGGCATAGAGAACTGGAGCCAGACCGAGGGGATCATGGTGAATTATTGGAACCTGCCGACACCGGGAAATCATCTGGTGGCTGATTCAACCGCGATCTTATTTACCACCAGAGGAGATCTGCCTACCGGCAACCTTATCGGACGAGTGACACGATCGGAAAATCATGAACCTCTGCCCGGTGTGCATGTTCATACGCCCACCGGGCGCTTCTCGGCATTTACAAATGAAAATGGTGAATTTGCCTTCAATCAGCTCCTGATCGGAGAATACGATCTGGAGTTGGAATATGCCGGTTTCAATCGCATCCTGCAGACAGGTATTCAAGTTCGGGAAGCGGAAACAACAAACCTATATTTCGCCATGACCCATCCGAACCTGGTCATTACCCCGGAACATATCGATGTACAGCTTCGACCGGGAGAAGAAGTTGCACAACATATAACAATCCGTAACATCGGAAATGGTCCCCTTGAATTTACTCAATCCATTGAACTGGAAGATCCCATTAGTGACACTTGTCATCAAGGAAACGATCTATCTGTCCCTGTAAATAATGAGCTTGATATGCCCTGGGAGGAGATTTTTCGCTTTGATTTAACGGAGGAAGAGACTCGCAATCGCGCTGTCGCTTTCGATGGAGATTATTTCTGGGTGGCGGGATCGAACAACCTGGATACCGATGGCGCCAATCGCCTTTATAAATACGATAAAGATGGAATCTTGCTGGCGACTTACAATCAGCCAGTCCCCCAACCCTCATCGTTGGGATATCGTGATATGGATTGGGATGGCGAATATCTCTATGGAATCGACAATACGACGCTTTTTCAGGTTGACGTGGGAGGCGAACAGCCAGTAATGGTGCAATCATGGACGCTTCCGATCACGCCGGTTTACTTGATCACGGTTGATCCAGACAGCGGCGTTTTTTGGGTAGGACACCCTAATGGACCAGTTTATGGAATGAACCGAGATGGGGATATCTTGTATCAGTACCCAGTCAATCTCCACGCACACGGTATGGGCTGGAACGCTTCCGAGGGAGATGGATACTATCTCTATTTTATCTGTCAGATTGCCGGTGATTCGAATTTCTATTTTCGGAAAATGAATCCGATGACCGGCGAGGTACAGACCATCACGAATTTTATTTACCCGGAAGCCCTTTTCGGACCCAGCGGCGCCTCAATTACTAATCAATTCAATCCATTGGTCTGGACAATCATGAGCGTGATGGATAACGGCATTATCGATCATGTTCAACTCTGGGAAATCGACCTGAGCACCTCCTGGATCGATGTTTCCATAATGCACGGGATTATTCCACCGCATGGAGAGGAGATCATCGACGTTTTGCTCAGCGCGGTGAATCTGCCGGTAAA
Organism: uncultured bacterium; assembly: GCA_964501095.1. GTDB lineage: Bacteria > Electryoneota > Electryoneia > Electryoneales > Electryoneaceae > CAZCRQ01. The sequence goes on from CAZCRQ010000052.1 coordinate 12,613, forward strand.
TTCATACCACGTCTGGTTGATGATGGAACACAACGCTTTGGAACAAACGACGATCATCCCGATAACGATGCTGGTGGACTCGATATTGGCTGATAACATGGCGGATAATACCGAGATCCCCTGGAAATGTGAAGTTCCGGAGGCTTATCCCAATCCGTTCAATCCATCGACGCAGATTCGTTTCTCGTTGAAAGAAGCTGTACGGGTAGAGGCTCGTGTCTTCAACATCTACGGGCAGGAAGTGGCGGTTTTACAGGACTCCCGGATGCCAGCGGGATGGCACTCGGTACGCTTCGAGGCAACAGGACTTGCGAGCGGCATCTATTTTCTGCATCTTAGGGC
>CAZCRQ010000053.1:0-1228 GCA_964501095.1 uncultured bacterium
GCGATGCACCAGTATCTGATGTCGATTGAGGTTTGATTTATGTGAGTTAGGTAGCCTGAAATCTTCTCTTTTACGTAGGGTCTCACGCGCTTTATTGATAGATGAGTGAATAAGCGCGCAAGACCTAGCGGGACGAAGAAGAATGTCGTGTTCGGCGACCCCGACTTACACTACTATTTATGCAAAAGCACATACAAGCATGCTGAAGCGGGCTCTTTTTATAAAATTGCGAATCACACACCCTTGCTAAAGCAAGGTGCTACAGACCAGCCTGCTAAAGCGGGCACGAAATAGTCAATATAAAACCTAATTCTTGTATAATGGTATATATACTATTGGGCTATTTTACTTCTACATTTTCGATTTCAAAAGTGAATATATAGTCATTTAATATTTCCTCAATTTGCAACGGTAAGAGTATTTCAATTGTTTTTCCAATACATTTTTTAGCATTATTCTTCCATTCTTCTGCATCTTGTGCATTATGGTAGGAGTCCCATGATGTAGGAAAAAGCGGAAGTTCCCGCCAACCTCCATATTGTCCACCAATATAGTATACATTTTCTGTCGGAAAAATAATATCTGTAATAGTACCATTCCTAACAACGACACTATTTGGTTGTGAATTATCGCGGTCAATAAGTTTAGTTCCCGAGTGCATTACTCTATGACTTACTCCATTTTCATCTACATAGGCTGCCTCATCCCATATAATTTTGATTGAATGATCTGTCTTATTGGTAAGAATGAAAGAAATAAGTTGAGCTGTAGGAATCCATACTATATTAACCATTTCGTCCTCAAAGAAGTATTTATTGACTCCTTCCTCATCAAACTCTGTTATTATTTGCTCACCGTATCTCTCCCTAGCTTGAGCGGGGCGTTCAACCTTTTTGAGCTTAATGTCATAGTAAGCACTAATAGTTTGGCATCCTGCTAAGAACACCAACAAAGTTAAGTATATTAAAAAAGAAATTAAATATTTCATATTATGCTCCTTTACTTTACTAATTGAATATTAAATTTTATCTACACAAATTATAAAGCTATATGTTGAACTATCATTATTCACAATGAATAGAACAATATAATAATTTTACAATTATATTACAATGTAGCAAATAATATATATTTATTTGCTCTCGCAGGCGGGGACGCCTACGCTACTTCTCTACATGGACGAGACGTCCATGCTACCATGTAGCACGTGCGTCCCGCACGTGTCATG
>CAZCRQ010000053.1:1328-12829 GCA_964501095.1 uncultured bacterium
TATATGGACGAGATGTCCATGCTACCACGTAGCACGTGCGTCCCGCACGTGTCATAGGCGAGATGTCCATGCTACATAAAGGAGTGATTGCCGTCCTCGTCTGACACCTCAGATTAGCTGACATAAACTACTAGTCTTATTTGAATTCTACCACCTCCGCCGAAACATAGACTGTCTTTCGAATCCATACAGGAAAAGGATAGAGTGGAAACGCCTGTCCATGTACATCAGTAGTAACATTTATAATCGCTTGCGATCCTTTCAACTGGGCTTTGTCAAGCATATCACGCATGGCGCGTCCAACCAGATCCTGTTTTGATGTCCCGATTAAAAAGATGTAATCGGCTTTAGCAACGCCGGTCACTGTGCGAAGAACAGTATAATTACTCTGGTTCAGTTGAACTTCTGTACAAATCCCATGGCCTACATAACCGCTATTTATTATCGAGCATCCAGCAAAGAACAATACACACATCATTACACAGGCCAAACTAATGATCAACCTCTGCGTTTTCATCTTTCTACCTCTTTTTTTTGTTGTTTTACTTCCTAGCCGAGTAGTCTGGACACGTCGTTGTTAGGGATCCTCCAATCCGTTTGAAACAATCCCTAGATGATGCGGGGCGTCCAGGTTGACTGACTTACCAATTATGCTCCCTATAGTGATCAGCGAATCAAGCTCAATAACTTCCATAGTATAGTGCTCATATAAAATGTGTGTCAACCGGTTCAAATAAAGTCGGAAAAGATTTTTAATCCGTGCTCTAGAGTTCTCCCTTTCATTCCGCGTCATAAAAACGATAGGTAACTCCAAGTTTATCAAAGGGATAAGTTTCGGGTAGGGGAGGAAACTTGGCTCGCATCAGCGCACTCCGAGAGGCAAGATCGAGGGAGGCGTTCTGACTCGACCTCATCTGCACGAGATCGATTTTGTTGCCGTCCCGTTCGATGAAGAAATGATACTCAGCGAATTGCCCGCTGCCTCTGCCGCGGAAATTAAAGCGCCGCTGCACTTCCGCTTCCAGACGTGAGAGATAAATTTCTCCGCCAGGGAAGTCAGCGTCCGAAATGATCCCGATTCCTGGACCTTCGGGACCCGGTTTCGCCCCGACTCCTTCCCCGGTCTTTTGTGATTGATCAAGGGCAGCGACACTCCCGAGATTTTCCTCTTCTTTCTCTTTCACCTCATCGTTTGTAGTTTCGGACTCCGGCTCCGTTAAAATCTTAGAATTGGGCTCACTTTTTATGGCGGCGGATTGCTCTTGCGGTTTTGATACTTTTGGATGCGTCTCCACCTTTTTCGGCTGACCATCGGAGACCGGTGAGTGATCGGGCGGGGCGGGAGTCGGTTTGATCCAGCCGGGTCGGTTCTGCCCGCCGCCATGAAGACGGACAAATCGTACTTCCATCTGTCGCTTCCGTTCATGTATCCCTGACTGGAAATGAAAGGAAAAGAAGAGGAGAGTCAGAAAAAGTAAATGTGCAATTGAGGATATTAAGAAGCTGTTTTTCATAAGATTTATGGATGAATTTTTCAAGGTAAACTTCAAACTTGCAGGAACTCTAAACTTGATAACCTCTTTACCCGATTTCTTCAAATGCCCACCGTACTCGTTCAGAAGCGGCAGGTTTAAGATTCATCCGCTCGACACCGATAACGCGCCCATCTTTATCTTTCATTAGGACAGTATCTTCGTCAAATTCTTCGGAGATCGCTTCTTTCTGAGGATCATCAAACCAAACAATCAGGCTGTTACCGATGCGGTCATAATAGATTTTTACTTCTTCCATATCAGGTTGCCTTTCTTGATTTTATCCGTTGGGTATGCAGAAATGAGAAATCCGGTTCCCTCCTCATTCTTCATAACAGCACACATCCAACGAATCATACTAACACTTCGATAGAAAAGAAAGACGTTTTCATCTATTCTACTCTGTCTAATTTGATTGGGATCTTGAAGAGTTTGAATGATTAAATCAAGCTTCCCTTGCAGTGTAGGATGTTTGATAGTCGTAATGTAATCCCAATACTGGGGCGTTATATGAACCGAAATTCCAAGTGGCGTTATCACTTCGAATAGCCAATCACCCGAATTTCTTTCTCTATTAGTCAATTTATTGTCTATTTGAAAGTTTGCGTCTACTCCAAAACATAAAATAGTTACCTTTTTTCCTTTTCCACCTTATCTCGTTCATCCACTCGCCGCGTTAACAGACCTAAATTTTCCACTCCCGCCGCCCGTAATTCATCGAAGACAAAGATTATATCCCCATACGGTACTTTCTCATCTGCGGCGAGGAATACTGGTTTACGTTGTTTGTCTTTGCCGACTTCCGCCCAGATTGTTCGGAAACGGAAGGGAAAGGCATCGACCGAAACTCGTTCATCGTCGATCCAGACAGTGCGGTCGGAGAGCACCTTTACTGTAATTCCCTTGGATGGATCAGGGGAAGCGGTCTGAGCGGAAGGCAATCCCATCTCCAGAGCCGTCTTGATCACCGGCGCCGTGATCATGAAGATGACCAGCAGGACAAGAAAGACATCCACCAGCGGTGTGACATTGATTTCTGCCAAATCGGCATATTCTTCGTCGGAACGATGATGGGAGAATTTAATCATCTAACACTCTCCGTGTTCATGAGGAAGATGAAGCGTCGGCTGAATTCATCACAACGCTGCATCATTTGACGCAACTGGGCGAGGAAAGCGTTGTAAGCGATGGTGGCGGGGATGGCGGCGAAGAGTCCGGCAGCGGTAGCGATCAGCGCCTCCGCTATCCCCGGTCCGACAACTTCCAGTGCCGGTTGTCCCTGCAGATTACCCAATCTGAGAAAGGCGATCATCACACCCCAAACCGTTCCCAACAATCCGATAAAGGGACTGGCGCTGGCGACAATGGCTAATAATGGCAGTCCACGTTCTCCTTTTACCCGAAGTAGGTCGCGTTCCAACCCCAGAGCCTCCAACCAAGCTTGACGATCGTTACTGCTGCGCTGCCGCATTGAATTTTCCGCCGCCAGATAAACACGCGCAGCAACGGATATACGTCTCTTCGAGGCAAGGGAATGAATTGTATCCGGATTGCTTAAATTGCCTTTTAATGATTGAAAAAAGCTTAGGTCGGCTTTTTTTGAGGCGTGAAAGAAACGCCACCTGTCGATGATGATCGTCCAACTGAAAACCGAGAGCAGTACCAGCACCAAGAGAATGATTTTATTAATCAAAGATGCTTCAAAGAAAATCGTCCAGAGGGTCATAATGATTCACCTTGTTCATTAGATGTTGATTGGATCATTTTAATTTCGACTCCCATCTCCTCTATATCTTTCAAGAACCTTTTTGGTTCGACCAGGTGAGCCATAAAATGGACTCCCGGATGATGTGAGGTACCGTCAAACATCTGTTCGACCGCCGCCACCATGGGAATCGCAGTCAACTCATACTCTTCTTTCTTGAACAATGTCAAACGCAGCTTGGCTGATTCGCCTTTGCGTCTCCCTTCAGCGTCAAGTTGAAGTAAAATTCCATAAGGTGGACGTGAAAATGCTGTTGTCGACCAGAGATAAATTTTAAACCATTTTTGGGGATAGAATTTCATCCCTAACATCATGATTATACTGGTGAAAATATCCACCAGCGTGTTATATCCGGCAATCCAGAATCCTGTCGTTTGAAGCGAGGGAATCATCTCCGGCAGGCACTCCATCTCATCCAGGTTCATGGGATAGCAGGTGCGACGTCCAAATCCGTGTTCAAAATCAACTTTGATATAGCCGGAGGAATCATACCATTTTAATGTTTTCCAGGCGCCGTTTTTCCAGATACGCGGACGGTAGTTTTTAAATAGGTCGAGTAGTTCATCAGCGCCGCTGGTGTATTTTATTCCACCTTCGATGTTAAGCACACTGGCAATTGTGGCGACTTTCAGCTCATCCATTTCACTAGCCGCCCAACGCACCAGCGCCGCCGGTACGCCCGGATGAAATCCGCCCTGCGTAACAAAACAACAACCAGCGTCTTTGATCTGTTCCTCTAAACTGAAGAGAGTCTTTGCCTGTTTCGGATCAAGTTGAACGTCCAACCAATCCGCCTTTGCTGTTATAACCGCATTGGCTAGCTTCTCTACATACTCCACTGGAAAAGCTGGACCAGCCTGAATAAACAAGGAGATTCCCGTCAATGCTCTCTTTACCGCTTCCTCATTGAAAGCATCGAGGGCTATTCCTTGTGCACGTTCACCATGATAAGCTTGATTTAATTCCTTCGCGAAAGATTTAGCTTTTACCTTGTCTCGACCGGCAATCATTATCTTTGCGTCAGTTCGCTGTAAGATATAGCGAGCCAGACATCGACCCGCTTCTCCATATCCCCCCAGAATCAAGACTTGTTTCTCCGCCATTGTCACACCTTATTCTGGTTGGTTTTTTGAGTTGGTGTTCCCTCGATCAGCGCATGCAGGCAGGTTTTTACTCTGATATATTACAACATTCGCCGATTCCTCTTCAAGATGCTGGATGATCACGGAGAACAATGCGCCAGCGCTTGCAGTAAGATTCTGACCGAATGTACGTTCTTGGAATATGATTGGTTTAAAGAGTTTCGATCATGAAAACAAGGAGAGAAATCATTCGGATTATCTTGACCGGCGGAGGTAGTGCGGGGCATGTGACGCCGCTTCTGGCGATCGCCGAGGCGCTCAGTGAGGCGAATCCGACGATTGAATATCTCTTTGTCGGCGTTCGCCAGGGGATGGAGACGCAAGTGGTTCCACGCAAAGGAATCAAACTGCGTTATGCTTGTTCGCGCGGGATGCCGGAGAGAGTATTCTCTTATGAAATGTTACGTTTTCTGGTCATTTTATTCTTCGGTATTGCCAACGCACTGCGGATACTGCTTTCGTTTCGTCCTAAAATCATTATCGCCTCCGGTGGTTTTTCTTCAGCTCCGTCAGTATTTGCCGCCGCAGTGTTAAAAATTCTCAGTATCGGCTGGTGGAGAATCCCAGTTTACATTCATGAACAGAATGCGACGCCGGGGAGAATGAACCGTTTTGCCGCCCGTATGGCGTCGCATATCGGTGTGAGCCACTCGATGGCGCTGAGCTTCTTCCCCTCATCAAAGACCAAAGTGGTTGGTTATCCGGTACGGGTGAGTTTTATCAAACCGGATCGTCAAAAAGCGCGTACACAGCTCCAACTTTCTCCGGAGGATGAGTATCTGGTGGTGTTTGGCGGCAGCCAGGGCGCACGCACTATCAACCGCGGAATCATCGACGCTTTGCCGTTCCTCGTAAACCGCCCACGATTGCACATCTTCCACGCCTGCGGAACAATGTCTGGCATTGAATACAACGCTCTTGAAGACTGCCGAGCGCGGTTACAGACACTTCCGAATCAACCGACAAACTATAAAATTGTGGACTACGCCCACGATCTGCCTATCCATTTGGCAGCGGCGGATTTAGTCGTTATACGCGCCGGAGCCGGCTCCTTACTGGAAATCTGCGCTGCCGGCTTGCCCGCAATTGTGATCCCCAAGGCAAATCTGCCCGGAGATTCGCAAGTTGCCAATGCCCGGGAACTGGAAAAATCGCAGGCGATTGAACTCTTCTTCGAAGAGCCCCAGTGGGGCGAGGAGGGGCTGATTGAAGCTGTATCAGGAGAAGCGCTCGCAGCAAGTATCGTCAATCTTTTGGACAATCCTCAGCGTCGTGCAACCTTGGCGGAAGCGGCGAAACGCAATGGCGACCTTTACGCCGCTCAGCGCATCGCCCAAGAGGTTCTCCGGTTAATTAAAAAAGATATTTCCCAGACCAACATTGTGCCCCTGCCTGAACCGATCACAAATTCCTCTCGGTATTTGAATACCCTGCCGACTACTCCCATCGCACTGCGACGTACTGTTGAAAATCTGCTCAACGTACGTTGGGAAGCGGCGTTTGACCACGGTATGATTGAAGCTGAGGAGCTGAAACTGCTTCCGGATCTATCTTACATTCGTTATCGCGGCGCCGCCCTTTTAGTGAATGACAATTGGAAGAACCGCAATGAAGGTGTGAAGATTCTCGGACTGACCCGTCACCACAGCAAGCTGGATTTATTGTTGAAGATGCTGACCGACCGGACACCGGCTTCCCCATTGCAGCGTCGTCTGGGCGGTGATTTTTTCCAAGTCGGATTCATACGTCGCAACATCATCTCCGCCTTGGCGTTTCTCGGAATCTGGGATGAACGAGTGCAGGCTGCCATCCTTTTTGCTCTGAAAGACCCTTATTACGAAGTCCGATCTGCGGCTCTGCGTCTGTTGAGAAATAAGGCCGATTTAAAGTGTCGTGAGACGCTGGTGTCGGCGATCCGTCATTGTATCGCTGATAAAAATCTGGAAGTCAAGAGCGAAGCGCTGCACACCTTCGGTTATTACGGATCACCGGAGGATGTTCTTGATGCTGGTCATGCTTATTTATTGGATTTTCGGGTTATCGTACGTATCGGTCTGCTGCGTTCCTGGCAGGCTCTGCTCAGTAGAGAAAGAGTGATGAATGATGTTATGTACGAAAAACTTGTGGAAGAGATGAACAGCTTTCTTCTGCCTTCAGTCTCAGTGCAGCCATACTTCCCCTTGAAAGAACAGTACTCTCGGATACACAGTATGTTGCTCAACCGGGAGGGATCATGATCGCCGAATTAGCGAGTTTTCTCATGAGCCAGGGAGAACCATACGGTTTTCTTCGTGTTCTGCTCTACATCTCGGTTCGCGGGATCGGGGCAGCGATGACAACATTACTGATTATGCTGATTTTTAGCCCGATAATAATCCGAAAACTTTATCGTTCAGGCTTTCGCGACCAGCAGCGCGATTTCGACCTTCACCTGGCGAAATCAAAGCAGGGTACACCGACAATGGGGGGAATTATCGTGGTCGGGGCGGTCTGTATCTGCATGATTTTCTGGGGCGATCTGTCGAATCATTATCTCTGGTTGATCTGCTCCGCATTCCTCTTTTTCGCTTGGCTTGGATTCATCGATGATCGCGCCAAACTACGCGGCGGAGAAGCGGATGCCGGACTTAGCCGAAAAATGAAACTGATTTTACAAACAGTGTATGGACTCGCTTTTGGATTGTTTCTCTTCTATCCTGCGACAACTCCCTTCCCGATAAATATCTCCGACACTATCGGCATCCCCTTTCTTAAACCGGCTGCTCACGGGGGATTCGACCTCCATTTGTCTTGGTTATATGTGGTATTCGTGGCATTCGTGATCGTGGCGGTATCGAATGCGGTCAATCTGATTGATGGACTCGATGGTTTGGCTGCCGGTTCCTCTCTGCCGCCGCTGTTGGTCTATGGTGTATTGGCGTATATCCTGGGGAATGTAAAATTGAGCGGTTACCTACTCTATCCCTCACTTCCCGAGGTGCATGAATTGGTCGTATTTGTCGCTGCGCTGGCGGGGGCGCTGGTCGGATTTCTTTGGTTCAACGGCTATCCTGCCCAAGTTTTTATGGGTGATACCGGTAGTCTTTCTTTAGGAGGTGTAATGGCAGCGTTGATTCTTCTCACTAAGCAGGAATTTCTCTTTATTATTGCCGGTGGTTTGTTCCTCTATGTGAATATCACGCATGTCATTGGAGATCGAATCGGGTTGAATTATCTGGGACGCCGCATCTTTTACCGCACCCCGATCCATCACGCTTATGAACATCTTGGTTTTGCCGAAACCAAGGTAGTGCTTCGTTTCTGGATTGTCGCCCAAGTTCTGGCACTGCTTGCCTTGGCGACTTTGAAATTGAGGTGAAAAAGAAAACCCCTGCCGAAACAGGGGTGAAAATAGCGGATGGGATTGATTAAATCATTGTTTAAATTCCGCGAGGACCAGGACCGCGACGCGGTGGATTATCACGATCTGGAATATTCAGCACTACATGAGCACGTACAGAACCTCTCGCTGGTACATCAACCACTGTTCGACCACACCCTGCTTCACGCGCTCTTGCTTGAATGACATATCTACCTTCTCGGAGCCCATCGAAAGTGAATCTGCCATCCTCACCGGTGATCGCCCGCGCCACAAAACGAGGCGGAGCTGGACGACGTCCCGGATTATCGACATTCGGTACCCACTGTAGAATGACCTGTGCATTTGCTACTGGCTCCTGATCCGTGTTCACTACGATCCCTTGAATTGTTCCCGCAATCGTGGCGGTTGCCAAAAGTGCTAAACCAAGTAGTGTCAGCATTGTCTTGCGCATCTTTTTCTCCTTAGTTGTGTTTGTCTTTCTATGAATGTTTGATTTTTCGTTTTTCCCGATTCTAATATTGCATAGATTGTGCCATTTCTCCAAATTGACTCCATTATACCAATTGTGTATGAATTACAAGAGGTTGATTCTATCGGATGAAGAGGCATAAGTGTACCGGCGATCAGGTCTGGCAGTGGAGACGACGTTTTAGTCGATGCGTTCGACCAAAGTGTCGAATCCATCACGAGGCAGAAAAGAAAAGCGCTCTTTCGCCGGAATCTGCAAGGTGATATTTTTAGCTCATTACAGTTGAAAAAATTATTGGAACTTATAATTTCTGAATGGGTATCCTGTTAAAAACATGACCACGCCCGACAAAATCCGCAACTTCTGTATAATTGCTCATATCGATCACGGCAAATCGACTTTGGCTGATCGAATGCTGGAAGTGACTGGCACACTGGATTCCAAGCAGATGCACGACCAGGTGCTTGATTCCATGGAGCTTGAGCAGGAACGAGGCATCACCATCAAGGCGCATGCAATAACGATGGATTATCTCGCCTCTAATGATGAACACTACTTTTTAAACCTGGTGGATACTCCCGGTCATGTGGATTTCAGCTATGAAGTGAGCCGAAGTCTGGCGGCTTCCGAAGGTGCGCTACTGGTAGTCGATGCCGCCCAGGGTGTGGAAGCTCAAACACTTGCCAATCTCTATCTCGCCCTCGATGCCGGACTCGAAATCATCCCTGTCATCAACAAAATAGATCTTCCCTCCGCTCGGATCGAGGAAGTCACACGGCAACTGGTGGATCTCATCGGATGCGATGCTGACGAAATCTTCAAGGTTTCGGCAAAGATTGGAACCGGTGTTCATGAACTGCTCGAAGGCATTGTCAGGCTTGTCCCATCTCCTAAAGGAGATTCCGAAGCCCCGGGACGCGCTCTCATCTTCGACTCCATGTATGATAATTACCGTGGAGTGATTGTCTACATTCGCGTTGTCGATGGCATTCTGAAACGCGGCGACGATGTCTACTTCATGCAGACAGAAAAGCGTTACCCGGTAGAAGATTTAGGGATTCTCCGCCTGGAACGGATTCCACGCGAACAACTGAGCGTGGGAGAGGTTGGCTACTTGATCACCGGATGTAAAGAGATTCGTGATACCCGCGTTGGGGATACAGTAGTTGAATACTCGAGAAGAAAAGATATTCAACCCCTGCCTGGCTATCGCGATCCGAAATCGATGGTGTTCAGCGGCTTGTTCCCAGCCGATCATGAGGACTATGAGAATCTTAAAGATGCGCTCAACAAACTGGCTTTGAACGATGCTTCCCTGAGATATGATCCGGAGACCAGCGTCGCCCTTGGATTTGGGTATCGCTGCGGTTTTCTCGGGCTGCTCCACATGGAGATTGTCCAGGAGAGGCTGGAGCGTGAATTTGATCTGAATCTTATTACTACCGTGCCGAGTGTACGGTTTAAAGTTGTTACTACTAAGGGTGAGGAGCAGTGGTTATCCAATCCGGTGGATTTCCCTGATCCTGGACTGATCGATCATGTGGAAGAACCAATTGTTCGCGGGCAGATCATCACCCCGACTGAATTTATCGGTTCTGTTATGGCGCTTGGCAGGGAGCGGCGCGGGACTTTCATCGATCAGGAATACCTCGATCCGACTCGGGTTAATATCATCTGTGATTTCCCGCTGGCTGAAGTCGTTTTCGATTTTTATGATAAATTGAAGAGTCAGACTCGAGGTTATGCGTCCTTCGATTATGAGTTTCACAAGTATGAAAAATCCGAGATGGTAAAGCTGGATATCCTGATCAATGGCGAGGTGGTAGATGCCCTCTCCATGATCGTTCATCGCGATAAAGCTTATGATTGGGGACGACGGGTGGTGGATAAATTGCGTGACTTGATCCCCCGTCAACTCTTCGAAGTCGCGATCCAGGCGGCGATCGGCGGTAAAGTGATTGCCCGGAGTACTGTCAAGGCTCTACGAAAGAATGTCCTAGCAAAATGCTATGGCGGAGATATTACTAGAAAACGGAAACTGTTGGAAAAACAGAAAGCTGGGAAAAAACGGATGAAGCAGCTTGGGACGGTGGAAGTGCCCCAGGAAGCGTTTCTGGCTATCTTGAAGGTGGATTGATGAAGCGTGTAAATGTGGAAAAAACTACCGAGAAAAAGCATAATATAACGGCTGGTAATCTCGAGGATGTTTTGGATCTTGAACGACGCCCGAACCTCTGGCGTCGGTTTCTCGACTGGCGCAGAAGAGTAAAAGAGCGGGAACTGGAGCGGCGACGTGAAAAGGGATGGCTGCGTGATTGGATCGAAACCATCGTTTCGGTCGTGCTGATTGTTTTTTTTATTCGAGTCGTGATTATCGAAGCCTATCGGATTCCGACCGGCTCGATGGAAGATACTCTGCTCATCGGCGACTTTCTGTTGGTAAACAAGTTCATTTACGGAATCCGTACTCCCGATTGGATCGGTGTTCCCTTCACTAATATCGGTTTCAAAATTCCCTATACACGTCTGCCGAAATTCCGCCAGCCGAAGCAGGGGGACATTGTCATCTTCCGTTTTCCCCAGAATACGCGGATAAATTATATCAAACGTCTTATCGCCACCGAGGGGCAATTGGTGGAAATTCGTGACAAGAAAGTTTATGTGGATGGCGTGGAATTTCCACTTCCCCCCGAGGGCAAGTTCACCAATAATCAAATCTTGCCGAAAGATTTCCAGATGCGTCAGATTCAACCTCGCGGCGCGGGAAATAAAGACAATTACGGTCCCATCAGGGTGCCTAAGGATCATTATTTCATGATGGGAGATAACCGCGATAACTCTGCCGACAGCCGGTTCTGGGGATTCTTACCGGAAAAACTGATCCTGGGTAAAGCCTTGATTATCTATTTCTCCTGGGATAAGGAAGCCCCGCTCTATCGCTTTTGGGATAAAATCCGCTGGAGGCGGTTGTGGAATTTGATCAAGTAGATCGATCCCAGGATTCCAGCTTGATACGTCCAGCGAAATCGTGTACATTTTCGGGCTTTTAGCCTTGCCCGTAATAGTCGAATGGGGCTGTAGCTCAGATGGGAGAGCGATGCGTTCGCAACGCATAGGTCAGCGGTTCGATCCCGCTCAGCTCCACATGGGTAGCGTAGGCGTCCCCGCCTGCGAGGGGGTAGCGTAGGCGTCTCTGCCTGCGAGGGGTAGCGTAGGCGTCCCCGCCTGCGAG
>CAZCRQ010000054.1:0-12592 GCA_964501095.1 uncultured bacterium
TGACACGGGCGGGACGCCCGTGCTACGAAGGGTAGCGTAAGCCTCCGTGCTTGCGTTTCGCCGTGCTTGCGTTTCTCCATGCTTGCGACCCTCCGCAGGCAGAGACGCCTACGCTACCCCTCATGGACGCCTACGCTACCCCTCATGGACGCCGAAGCTAATCCTCAATAATTTCACCACCAAGGAACCAAGACACCAAGTTACATAATTGTCTTGGTGCCTTACTGCCTTGGTGATTGAGAGTTTATTACGTGCTGCAAATATGATATTTATTATCGAAGAGATCAAGGCAGTTTCATGAATAGCCTTATCGGAGGTTGCCCCTAGCCACACGTCTCAGTGATTGCTATATTGTGTTGTAGCCAAGGGTCAGGGCGAATTGTCTTATAATAAAGCCGGAGAGTCGGATAAACAGAGGTCAATCGAATGAGTCGTATAATGTCAATAATAACGGGAATGGTGTTGATCGTTTCCGTGTCGATTATGCTCATCGCGCCAGTGAAGACAATGGCGCAGGTGGCAGAGAACATCAGCAATCTCGAGAATTTTTATACCATTCACACCCCAACCGCCGGAGTGATGAAAAAGGGGCAGTATGGAATCGATATCAACACCTTCGGCAATGGCGGATTTGTCGGTGGAATTTCGGTGGGTTTGTTTGACCGGTTCCACATGGGTATCTCCTATGGTGGGGAAAAGCTGATCGGTTATGATGAACCCAAGGGTAACGAACTCCCCGGTGTGCAAGTGCGTTACCGGATTTGGGAAGAGAGTGAAGCATTTCCGGCAATCACGTTCGGATTTGAGATGCAGGGGCATGGCAGGTGGAATGAGGATATCAACCGTTACGACTATAAGGCTCCCGGTCTTTTCGCCGCTATGTCGAAAAATTGGCAGGCTTTCTCCGGGCAGGCGTTCGGTGTGCACGCCGGCGTGAATCTTAACTCGATTGAAGATGAAGACCAGCAGGGTATGGATGTCTTTGTCGGGATGAATCTCGGTCTGAATGAACAACTAACCGCTCTGGTCGAATATGATTTCGCCTTGGATGACAATAAGACAGAGAAAGACAGCTTGCGTTACGGTTCCGGGCTTGGCTATTTGAATGCCGGAGTCCGTCTCACCATCGCCCAGTCCCTGGTCATCGAAGCCTTTGCCATTGACTTGCTGCAAAACAGTGAGGAATACAACGCCTTCGGACGCGAGCTGCGATTGACCTACGTGGAAACATTTAAGTTCTGATTATAGATGAAATCGCTATCTCATTCGTTGATTGGGTTTCTTTTTCATCTTGCCGTGTTGTTTCTAATCGTATTTCCGGGTTCCAGCCATGCCCAGATGTGGGGAGCTTATTCGCCGGAATTAGGTGGTGGCAATGCGGCGACCATCAGCGCCGCCGGCAACACTACCGCCATTGATTCCGGTATTGTCGCCGGAGTGAGTAATCCGGCAGGATATTTTACCAGCCGCAATGAAATTCTCTTTGAAGGCGATCTCTGGGGCTCGCTCTCGATCCAGAGTCATGTAAAATCCCCTCAGCCACGACCTGATTTCGGTTCCATTTTCTATCTGGCGAAAATAAAGTCCTGTGTATTTGCCCTCAGTTATCGCCCTTTGCGTCATTACCAGGCATCGGCAGTTTATGCGGATGGCGATCTGGTCTCCCGCGCGAAGTTCAGCGAAGTGGAAGCGGCTCTGGCATTGCGAAACCGACGCGGTTATTCCTTCGGAATGGCATTGACCTGGATGAATGGAACCCTATCCTCTCTCGACATCAACAACGTTTATCGTCTTGAGGAAGTCCACCGGACGGTACAATACCTGGCGCTCGGGCTGCGGAAACAAGTGAATAATGTCAAAATCGGTCTGGTAGTAGAACCGCCATCTCTTGGAGTGCTTAATGTCGGGGAGCCGGCAATTTCCAATATCCGTGATTATACCGAGTATTCTTTCTCCGGGCTGTGGGGATTGCGAATGGGAATCGGTGTTGAAGATACCAGCTATGCCGGGGAACTGGATGTGTCGTTTCATAATGCCAATTCAGTGGATGTGGACAATTTCAATTCCAACACGAAGGGTTTGCTGATGGCAGCCGGAATGAGTGCGAAATACCAATGGCAGCAAGATCTCCTCCTGCAAATGGGATTTCGCTACGGCTATGCGGAGACCGAATCCGGACGGCATCTTCTATATGGAATCGGCGCTCGTTACGAAGTTACACCGGAGGTTGCCCTGTTGGCAGGAATCGGCATCGTCCAGGGAGTGGATCGGAATTACGCCGCTCTGGATGACGTGCTGCCGTATGATCTGAGAATCGGAATTCTTTATCATGAAACACCTTGACCGATATATCATTCGCGAGCACATTGCCCCGTTCTTCATCAGCATTTCTCTGATTATGCTCTTGTTCACTTTGAATCTGGCGTTTCAGATGCTGAAACGAATTGTCGGTCAGGGATTGGAACCGATGGTGGTTGTAGAGTTCTTCTTTTTGAATCTCGCTTGGATTCTCACGCTGGCGGTGCCAATGGGGGTCCTAGTCGCCTGCCTCATGGGATTCGGCAGGTTGGCGGGCGATCTGGAGATTGTGGCGATGAAAGCCTCCGGAATCAGTGTGCTCCGTATGATCCGTCCCGTCCTGATTGTTTCTACTTTCGTCGCTCTATTCTCCCTCTTTTTTCAAGATCAGATTCTGCCCGATATGAATCACCGGAACAAGTTGCTCACCATGTCCATCCGTCAGAAGAAACCGCAGATTGCAATAAAGCCGGGCATTTTCACCCGTGATTTACCGAAACAGACGCTTTTAGTGGAAAAAGTGAATCCAATAAACGGGAAACTGACCAATGTGACTATTTTCGACCAGTCATCGGTGAACCAACCGACGACAGTCGTGGCGGACAGCGGCTACCTGCTCTACGTTGACACCCTGGGTTCCTATAAATTTCATCTGTTCTCGGGAGAGATTCATCAGATGAAGCGGTTGGAGCCGGACAATTATGAGATCCTGCAATTTGCGGAAGCGAATTTTCTGTTCGAGTCCCCGGATCAGATTTTGGAGCGTCGCACTCAGGGCTACCGCAGTGACCGTGAACTCGGGCTGGCAGAATTGAAAAAACGAGTGGATGAATATCGGAGAAAAGGTTCCTTCAGCTCTATTCAGATGTTGAATAGATACCTGGTGGAGTATCACAAGAAATTTGTCATTTCGGTTGCAGCGATGGTGTTCGTCTTTATTGGAGCGCCTCTGGGACTGCGTCTTCATCGAGGGGGAATTGGCGTTTCCGGCGGGCTGTCGGTCTTTTTCTTTTTGCTCTACTGGAGTTTTCTGATCGGCGGGGAGGATTTGGCGGATCGCAATATCATTCCGCCCTGGCTGGCGATGTGGGCAGCGAACATTGTCCTCTTCGCCCTCGGCATAGTGCTGGTCTGGCTGGAGATGCGTAAGCTCCGCAAAGCTCGTTTTCCCAAACGAAAATCCCGGAGAAAAGATGCAACTGATTGATCGCTATCTCGCTAGACGGTTTCTGAAGTTTTTCCTCCTCGCTCTGATTGCGGCGCTGTCGATTTACCTAGTAGTTGATCCGATCGAAAACCTCGATGATTTCCTCGACAAAGGCGTGCCGAAGCAGGAAATTCTCAGGTATTACATACTTTATATCCCTTACATCATCTACCTCACCTTTCCCGTAGCGGTGTTGCTGGCGACCATGTTCTGCATCGGCGGACTCACTTCCTCAAATGAGTTGATGGCGATGACCGCTTCCGGTGTGCCCCTCTACCGTCACCTCCTCTGGCTCTCGATAATCGGGTTAATTATGAGCCTGTTTGTACTCTGGTTTGGAGAAACAATTGTGCCAATGGCAAACCGGGAACGACTTTCGATCTGGCGGGAGAAGGTGAAACGACATTCAAACTGGCGGATGACCGAGCAGGGGCAGATCTACTTACAAGAGAGCGAGGGACGGGTGCTCCACCTAGACCGTTACAATCCAAAGACAAAGAGCGGATATGGAGTCGATCTTTTTCGTTTCGAGAAATCGCGAATTGCGGAAAGAACCACCGCCGATCAAATGCTCTGGAATGGTCATGAGTGGTATTTTCTTGATGTCATCGAACGACGCTTCACTCAGGGAAAGGATCAGGTCAAATGTTATACCAAACTGGATGTGAAACTTTCCATACTTCCGGATGATATGGTCGAGTTGAAGATCGAACCGGAAGAGATGGGCATGACGGAGCTGCGGAAATTTGTCGAACGGATTCGTCAAATTGGTGGGGTAACGACGCAATGGATGGTGGACATCCATTCCAAGGTGGCTCTTCCGATGGCGGGTGTGATAATAATTCTTTTTGGCGTGCCGATTTCCGCAGTGCGACGGCGCAGCGGGCTGATTCTCGGTATCACTATCAGTCTCCTGATCGCTTTTATCTATTTCGGATTGATGCAAACCGGCAAAGTGCTTGGCTATAAAGAAATTTTAAATCCCTGGCTCGCCGCCTGGCTCGGGAATATCGTGTTCTTTGTCCTCGGCGTGGTTATGCTGAATCGCGTTCCAAAATAGTTATCAACAGGATGCGAATGATAAATATGATGGTTCCCACGACTAAGTTTGACTACGTGCCGTCAGCCGTCCCCGGCTTTGCGTGCCGTCAGCCGTCCCCGGCTTTGCGTGCCGTCAGCCGTCCCCGGCTGACGGAAAAACGGAAAAACAAAGGCTTCAGTGTCAGCCAAGGACGGCTGACACCACTTCACTTTAGTGTCAGCCGAGGACGGCTGACACCACTTCACAAAGACTTCACCAATAACATACGCGAAAGAGGCGCCAAACCCTCTCCCTCGCTCAAAAAGGAACTTTTTCCGGAAACCCTAAATAAGATTCAAAAATTAACTTTTTCAGGAAACCCTAAATAAGATTCTTCGCTGTTTTTGTGGGTACTTCGCTCGAGAAGCATCAACTGTGTCCGACGTCTTTCCCCACAAGCTGTCGAATCAGACTTTCATAAGCATGAATAGGAAAAACCCCACCTGCTTCAAAGACATGTCGATGTTCAATAAGCGCCGCCGCTACCTCCTCGAAGTTTTTAGGCACTGGAGTCACCGCATTTGGATTTTTCACGGCATTTTCGGCGGATGTTTTCAAAAGCAGTTGCTCAAGGTTGGCGGTCTCTTTTCCCAACAGCATCGCCTGGGCGACTCCCGCCAACAGTAGATGAGGATGGGCAGCGCCATCTGGCAAGCGAAACTCTATGGTTGGCGGCGATACAGCACATCCCGCAGAGTTCATGGCAATGAGCGGCAGCCGAATCAATGCTTTACGGTTGTATTGTCCCCAAGTGACTGTATTCGGCGCCTCTTTCCCTTGAGTCAACCTGATGAATGATCCCTGATCGCGATTGCCGAACGCCATCAACGCTCCCCCGACCATCGACAATCCACCGATCAGCCATTGTGCAGGCGGTTCGAGCTTGCCGTTTTTATCGAATCCGCCGCTGTGTTTACCATTTAACAGCGGGGAGAAATGAAAGTGCATCCCACTGCCGGCGTGTCCCTTACGTACAATTGGATCGAAACTGCAGCGTATCCCGTAAAGTTGAGAGAGATTTCGCAGCACCCACATCGTCAGCACCACCGCCTCCGCCGCTTCCGGAAGTGGAAGCAGACCCAGCTCCACTTCATGCTGCTCCCACACCATGTCATCCTTTGAGGAGGCTTCGATATATCCAACTTCGCTGTGCCCATACTTGACCGGCACACCGATTTCCGCCAATATGGTCAAGGCTTTACGTCGCATTCCCTCACCGAAGACAAAGGGCGAGGTGGCATGATAGCCGCATTCATCAGAGCCGTAAGCGCTTGTTTGTTCGGGTTTTTTCCCCAGGAAATACTCGACTTCGCCAAGTGCGTGCAAATCGACACCGCTTTGTTCTTTTACTCTCTGATAAGCAGCACGGACAATGGTATCGGGCGATTCAGGAAGAGGCGCACCATCACGTCCATAATGTCCGCACAGCAGGACCAATGTCGGCATTTCGGAAAAGGGATCGAGGAAAGCGCTGGGAATCCGTGGACGCAGGACTACATCTGAAGCATTTATCGGAATGTCCATCCCGGCGAATAAACTTGAGCCGTCAGCGCGCTCACCCGTGGTGATAATGTCATGAAGATGGCTGTAATCGCCTGGAACAAAATCAAGGGCTTTCAACCAACCGTCACCCCCGATATGCATCAGACTGACCAGACGGATTTTATAGTCACGCACTACTTCAATCAGATCGTCAACCGTCCAGTTTTCTTTTGTCTTCCCGATCAAACGCTGCATCCGTCCCGCCGGCAGATGGTGGCTGGGCTCTATTGACTCCTGGCTGGGGTGTGGCGGAGTTGTTGTGGGCGAGTCTGAAATATACGGGCTGATCATTTTAATAGACCTTTTTGAAAGTCATTCTCAAATGTTATCCGTCATGGCTGCGTAGCCAGGTTGTAAATTGCATACATGAATCGCAAGCACGGAGGCTTACGCTACCCCTCACTACTCGCAAGCACGGAGGCTTACGCTACTGGAAGTTATTGCTTTGCTTGTGATTCCGCAATCCCGGGCATCAGAAATACGCCTGCAATTCGACTCTCGCCATCGACATCGGAATACGCCCTTCATCCAATCGGACTGAATACATCGCACGCGTTGTAAAGTGGTCGCCAAGCCGATAATCGACCCGAATTCCCCCTTTTCCATTTCTACCTTTCGGACGGCTGTCCGCCAGGTCATAAGGGATACTGGCGGCGTCGGATTTTACCCACAGCGCTTCAAAATTAGCCGTCACCCGTCCATGTTCACGTAAAGCATAAGTGACTACAGGCTCCAGCGACAAACCGTCCGCTTCGATCGCCTGGTCGCGTTGCCTATCCCGTAGAACCTGCAATTTGACACTTAAATTCCACGCGGTCGAGAGTCGATATGACGGTTGAATCGATGCCCTGAGTAAGAGAAAATCCGCCTGTTCACCATGATTGGGAAACTGTTTGTATTTTCTTGTCATGCTCTGATTGGCTTCAACATCCCATTTTGCGCCAATCGCATTACGTGTCCGCAGACTCCAGGCATCGCTGCCAAACCGTTCCTTACCAGTGTATTGCATGGCGGTCATCCGTTTTTCAGCTTCATATTTGAGACGCAGGTTGAACAGGCGCGAGATACGGAAAAGATGCCATTCCTGGCGTAGGAACATTCGTCCGTCCAGTGTCGAATCGCTCTGAAATGTCTTAATGTTCAATAGAAAAATGTCTGAAGGATGTCGCAGGGCGGTGATTTCGGACAACTCCAACTGCGTCACCAGCGAAATATCCTCCCAGCCAAAACCTTCGATTTTTCCGCGGTTATTGGGAAGCCGATGCGGTGACCAATCGAGGTTGAACGCCGTGTTCAATTCGGTGGTCGGTCTCGCCTCGCCGGTCGGTTCGGAACGCAAGATATAGTCACCCAGCTCTGGATCGTAGATATACTCATCGCCGATACGGACATAGCTGCCTTCCCCAACTGGCACCTGATAAGCGATCAGCGTCTGTTCTTTGCTCACTGTCTGATTCAACCGGTAAGCTAATTCAGCCTCCAGAGCCCCGCCATAAGGAGTCCATTTGGCTTGCAGCGAGGCGAGATTGCTGGTAATCGAGGAGCTATCGGATACCGTAAAGGTCTTCTTTCTGCGGCTCAATTCTATCGTACTACGCCAGGGCAAGGTTCGCGGGAACCA
This sequence comes from uncultured bacterium, assembly GCA_964501095.1. Lineage (GTDB taxonomy): Bacteria > Electryoneota > Electryoneia > Electryoneales > Electryoneaceae > CAZCRQ01. Next base: position 7,750 of record CAZCRQ010000054.1, read on the forward strand.
GTTCCAAGTCAATCCCACCGCGTTTTCATCATACAAATGTTCATATTGCTCCTGCTGAACCTGACATTCCCGCTGGCGGTTCTCATAAGAAATAACGCCTGAATGGTCTTTCCAATTCTCCAACGACCAAGCGCCGCGAATCCGATTGTAAGTATATCCGGAATATAATGAATCACGGATGGATTGATCGCGCTTCTCATATTCATCTTCAATCGAGGGAATCCAGACTCCAAGTCTCATGCTGCCCATCGCCTGTCCCCGCAGCCAGGAGGAGTGCATGGACGATTTACAGTCTTCGCTCTCGACTTGTTCAACCTGGATGTTTGATCTCAGTTGGTGAACCTGAATTTCGCCGCCGCCCTCCAGTCGCTCACTGCTGAAGTCGGCGCCTCGCTCGAGTTTTCCATACGAGCTGTTCAAGGTCAACGATTGAAGGGGATTTACTGTCATCTCAGCGCCATATTCCTCCTCCATCACCCCGGAAGTCAGCGTATCGATTCCCCAGCGCCGTTCATATTCCACCTCGCGATCCCTGGCGAATGGTCGAAATTGACTGTCATCGTGACGATAATGGATGGTCACAGTGACGGGTGAGGAGTGAGGGGTGAGGGGTGAGCGAAGCGATTCCATCTCATCTGAGCACACTTCAGCGCGCTTGAACGAGTTGCCCGCTTGAGCGGGTAGAAGGAACGAAACCGTGTACATCTGAGCGACACCAGTTTTCGCATGATTCGGATGGATCGACAGCACATTCTCATCCTTCATACTTCCAGCCAGATCGGCAGCGAATCGGACTGTTTCGAGTGGAGAAACATCCAGCGTCAGTGTTCCTTGCCGTTGACGCTGCGGGAGGGGTACCTGACGCACCGGTGACCAACTGCCATTACCCGGACCGACCCAGCGAAATGAATACGCTCCCAACGTGGGTTCGTATACGCGTTCGTACTCTCCTATACCACGACCCACTTCGGAAAAAAATACCTCCCATTCGCCCTGTAAAATGCCGTCTTGGGGAGGGAGAAACTTGAAATATGAATATAGTTGATTATCGACAACCAAAAGAGTATCCAGCTTTGTATAATCTCCCTTTCCGGGACCGAGGGAGTCGGCGCTGGGGATGCCGGCGAGTCCGGATTGAATGCCATACTCACCCAAAGATGAGCGGATTTCCGGGGTCATATCGAATGAAATCGGACGGTCATAATCATCCCCTTCCTCGATATAGGTGGCAACAGCATGAAACGACTGTGAAGCATTGCTCGTCGCAGCCCGACTTGCATACAGGTTACGGGGATACGCTTGGGGCGAGTATTCAAAATCAACTTCTATTCTCGATTCAGAGGTAATCGGAAGGTGAGGGGTGAAAGTAATGGCACCGCGCAGATAATCGATGGTATAGTCGCTGTTTTGCCCTCGAAATCGTTCTATTCCATCCACCCAGACTTTTTCGCTTCCCCCAATGACAGAAAAATTTGTCTCCCCATTTCGTCCGGTGAGTTCATAAGGACCTTGCACACCATCACGCCCTTGGAAACGGTTGCGATGAAACACGGCTCGAGTCACGGCTCCAGCGGCGGTCAGTTGCAAATCTGCTCCTTTCCGCTCAATAATTCCCCCTTCCAGACTGCGTGAAAATGTCCCATAGCGACCACCGGTAAAATCGAGGGTGTAATCGCCGAAACGTCCCAGGTAACGTCCTGAGCGAATATCGACAAAGACTTTGTCGATTTCCTCGAGACGGCGGCTGGTTCCTTCCGGCTGGAGCGGCAGTTTACGGTCATCCAGCAGCGCCTTTACCTCGATGTTCTTCGCCAATTCGCCGTTTAATGATAAACGCAATCCGGACTCCACCGATAAATCCCGCTGGTTGCCCACTTGCACGCCGCGGAAAATATGTCCGCTGCTCTCCAGGTTTTTGTTGTTAAATAATGAAGATAACATCTGGCGTCGTTCCACCTGCTCCAACCCACTCTCACCTTCTTGGATTTCCTTGAGATCGATCGACTCCAATGTATGATGCACGACCGAATCCGGCAGAGTGAACGGCAGATAGCGATAATGCACAATGATTTGTTTTGGTGGAGGCATTCTTATAAAAGTGATGATCCCTCGGGTTGGATCGATTGTGAAGTCGATTTCAAGATGGAGCGTATCCTCTTTTTCGTCTATTATCACAACCGTCTTGGGATCGATATAGCGATGTGTCAGATGGATAATGCTGGATGAAGAATCAGGTGCGATGGTTTCGATGAACTCGCCGCATTTCGTGAACAGGTCATTAGAAGTTTGATTTGTTTGCGAATTTAAAATTGAGGGATAGAAGCAGGATATTGTGAGAATTAAAATGATGAATTTATTGACATCTTTTGTCATTGATTCTTGTACATTAGTGCATCGGGGGTGTCATTCCCACGAAGCGGGCTATCTGAGAATGCCAGGGAGTTACCAAGGTTTCGTCATTCAACGATTCGATAAACCATCAGACTTTTTCCTGAGGCAACCACCAGTCGATCACGATCAATCGCCAGATCCTGAACTCCACCCGGGAAAAAGTCATTACTCCAGATTTGAATCAGTTGTAGCCGGTTGTCCAATCGAGCGAGCCCCCAGGCACCGCAGACCCACAATTCATCCCCTCGCCAATCGACACCTGACAGGCTCTCTCCCGCCAATAGAGTCCTATTATCCTGTTTATCCTGTATATCCTTGTAAAGTATTTGCTGTAAGAAAGAACCAAAACGATCAAAGAGAAAAATGCTTCGATTTCCCGGATCAGTAATTGCGATCACACCTTTTTCGGAAATTTCCAGCCGATTGGGGGAGACCAGCGGTTGGGGAACTTCGCCATATTGTCCGATTGTACGTAATAACCGTCCCGAGGCATCCAACATCAGAACTTCCTGACGATCTTGTTCGAGGATGACCAGGTCGCCATTCTCCGCTTGCGCTAAGGAAACCGGACGCTCAAAAGTATAATTCTCATTGTCCCTTTTTATCCTGTTAATCCTGTCTATCCCTGTTTCCGATAACACATCGAGAGGCGCCAAACGTCGATCAAAACGGATTATCCGTCCACCCAGCGGATCGGAAACCCATAGTTCCAATCCAACAAAAGTCAGGTCTGTCGGTTTGTGAAAAGAGTCCTCACCGAATCCGAAACCTCCGGTCTTCCCGATAAAACTGCCATTAGAGGAGAGACAGACCAATGTATTGGCGCCGTCTTCGAGAAAATAGAGAGAACCATCCGGTGAAATGGTAACTGCAATTATATTACCCGCTCGCTCTGAATCCCGCTGAGGATACTCCGCCTTGAATTGGAGGAGTAGTTCAGCAGCGAATGATGAACTTCCTGTCGTTAGAAGCAGGATCAGCGCAAAGGATCGAATCCTCACTCCCTCACTCCTTATCGCAAGCACGGAGGCTTACGCTACCCCTCGCTCCTCTCGCAAGCACGGAGGCTTACGCTACCCCTCACCCCTTCTTTCAACGGCAGCAAGTAGGTCTTAAGCAAATCATTTCCAAACAACAAACGCGCCATTTCGCAGACATTGTCTGAAGTAACGGAGTCGATCCTCTCGATCATCTCATCAAGAGGGATATATTCCCCAAGATAGATTTCCAATTTGCCCAAGCGGTTCATTCGGCTGGAGACATTCTCTAATCCCAGCACAACCGCCCCTTTCAACTGCTCCTTTGTGCGTTTCAGCTCGGCTGGGGTGAGCGGCTTCTCCTTTATTTTCTGAAGTTCCTGTTCAATCAGCGATACGGCGCGTTTGACCTGAGATTCTTCCGTACCGACATAAATTCCGTAAACACCTGTATCGGTATAAGCTTCATGGAAGGAGTAGATGTTGTATGCCAGCCCATTCTTCTCACGAATTCTCTGAAAGAGACGCGAACTCATTCCAGCGCCGAGAATAGTGTTCAAGACCATCAAGGTATAACGTCGGGGATCGTTAAAGGGAATCCCTCTACCGCCAAGACATAAATGAGATTGCACGATGTCCTTTCGACGGGTATGCGCCTCTCCCCGAGTGCTGTCAGCCGTCCTCGGCTGACAGAAAGATGAAATTAAACCGTCAGGGTGGAGACGATTGATCGGTATTCCTGATTGCAGATCAAGTTTCTTTTCGATCAGGCTAACAAGTTTATCATGCTCCACCTGCCCGGCTGCCGAGACGACCACTCTTTCATTTGTATAATGTTTCCGCCAGTATTCAAGCAACTCATTGCGAGTGAATGAGGAAACAGTCTCTCGTCTCCCCAAAACCGGCATTCCCAGGCTATGATCCGGGAATATGTATGAGAAAAAATCCTCATGCACAACATCTTCCGGGGTGTCTTCACTGTTGGCAATCTCTTCAAGCACAACACCTTGTTCTTTCTGGATTTCCTTCTCAGCGAAGCGGGAACGTGAGACATTGTCGGCGAGAACATCCACCGCCAAGGGCAGATGCTGATCGAGGAGATGGGCGAGATAGACGGTGATCTCCTTGCTGGTGAAAGCATTGAGATAGCCGCCGACCTGCTCGATCTCACGCGCAATCTGCAACGCTGACCGTTTCGAGGTGCCCTTGAACATGATATGCTCAAGGAAGTGACTAATCCCACATTCGCTGGATCTTTCATCACGCGATCCCGTCTCGAACCAGATACCAACAGCAACAGAGCGGACGTTGTCCATCCGCTCGGTCACGATTCTTATTCCTTTATCTGTTATTGTTTTTTGATAGAAGGCGGATAAAGCTGATTTTTTCAAGATAAACTCCGACTATTAACCGTGTCCTCGGTGGTGTCAGCCGTCCTCGGTGGTGAGGTGGTGTCAGCCGTCCTCGGTGGTGAG
>CAZCRQ010000055.1:0-12483 GCA_964501095.1 uncultured bacterium
ATCTCGTAAGGTATGAAAAAAAGATTCCTCGGTTTGTCCATATACACCTATTGTATATATATCAACCATAAGATTTAACATTCTTTTTCCATATTCGATGTGACAGAAATGGTTTTTCAAAACCTGGGATACTTAATTGATCACTTGTTATTCTACGAATAACCTCATCTTGAGGAATAAGATTGTTGTCAATATCGATGTGAATCACTTCAACATGAACTTTCGCCAATTCCACGCCGATACATTTTGAACGATGACATTCCTCCGGTCGCCCTTCCGAGCAGAGTAGGGCGAGCGAATGATGATTCTCCGCGCCTTCAACCAAACGCTCGAGATGTTGTTGGAACGAGGGGAGCCGAGCTAGTTTGCTATAATCCACTTTACCATTTGTCAATACATATTCATTTTCCGGAAAACCACCCAAAGCTTGCCAATTGTCATATTGAATCCCTCTATTTTTGCATACTTCGTACAGATTTTCTTTATTGAATTGTTCATTATACGAAGACGATGGATGTGATCTTATATCAATCAAGAACTTGATATTATTTTTAACCAAAACATCCAACAGATCATTAACTGTTCGTTGTCCAATACCTATTGTATAAATCGGAATCATTAAAACCATCCTGACAATTGTAAAAAAGCGCCATTCTTTTCCTGCCAGTAAGACGATGTGGATAATCGGATGATCGTATTTGCCGTGATTACCTCAATTGGATCCGCCGCCCCAACATATTTTACGTTATAATTCAGCTCTTTACAATGATAGCGATCTTCCTCAAGCATAAGACCATACGGGCACTTCCAAAAAACAATCGATTCGAGAATGTTACCCAGACGTTCCTTAGGAATCCAGAAGGCTCCGCTTTGTGTCAGAACCATTGGATGAGGTTCATTATTATAGTTGAAGGCTCGATGAGGCATCTCGCGATAATGAATTACTCTTCCTTTCTCGAGAAAATTTCTTATTTCCTCGAGGGAAATCTCATTTAGAAAGTAATGTTCAAATACCGCTACGTCTTCACGATGGTGCGGATTATCTTTATCCAACCGAGGCTCTACCTTTACGTGATACCATTGACCGAGATGAAAAGGGCACTTATCCGGGGACCAAAATGAAATTTCTGCATCTCGTTTTAATCTCAATGTCTGATAATCTGAAGTTAGCCCACCGACACATATCATGTTACCAGCACGTGTTCTGCCAAGAATTAATACGTCGTATTCAAGTATATTCGATTTAGCATCTTTTTCAATCATAGATCGATTTCAGTCTCTCCGCATCGACTTTTAGAGAATCCCAGATTTCATCAACCTCAACATCCTTCAGACCGATGGATTCCAGCGATTTCGGATTAAGGGAGTCAGGTTTATAATTCCCACTCGACCCGATGCCTTTATGGTGGCAGAAGAAATTTGACAAATGCGCCAGATGGACTTCCTGTTCAGAGGATTTCACCAACATTGGAGTATGATGATATTGAATTGCACGAACTAAAGGGATCGGCAGTTTCCATTTTTCGGTGACAATTCCCCCAACTTCGGCGTGGTCGATGCCTAATTTATTCCGTGCCAAGGTGTGCAACGATTCCTTCTTTTTCATCGCTTCTTCCAAAACAATGCCATAGGAACGGGAGAAATACTGATCGAGAATCACTTTGCCGATGTCATGAAGGAGCCCGATGACGAAAGCATTATCAGCTTTGACATTCTGCGTATAGGCGCTAAGGGCTCTGGCGGTATAAGCTGCTCCCAGAGAATGAACCCAAAACTCGTTGCGATTGAAAATTTCATTGTATTCCTCGGAGAAAGCCTGAATCATGCAAGCCGCTAATGTAATGTTTTTGATCTCGTTAAAACCAAGGATCACTATGGCATGACTCACACCTCCCACTTTTCGATAAAATCCATAATAGGCGCTATTGACTATCTTCAGTATTTTTGCCGTGATCGATTGATCCTTCCTGATCACTTCAGCCAGGTCTTTGGCTGAGGAATTCGGATTATTGCTGATTTCTATGATTTCCTGCACAATGACGGGCAGCGGTATCAACCGGTCGATCCAGCTTAATTTTTGCCGAATAGTGTCCACTAGACCTCCTGACGTCGTATAATTGTCTTGCGAAACTTCCTTTAACATCATGCCGGATTCCACCGGCGGCGGAGGAAATAATTGTTTTAAATAATCATAGAGAATTGCCTTATCTGGGGGTTTTAAAATTACCCCCACTGCATGAAGTTGATCTGCAAGAATGGGTATTTTCTTGTTTCGATTGGAAGTGCAGATCAAAACTGGGATATTTTTCCATTCGGCACGTGATTCCAGCACTTGCATCAAGTCCGCGGCAGTGTTGTCGCCGAGTTCCCATTCAGTAATGATCAGGTCAGGACATTCTTCCGATAATCCGTGAAGTCCGCGTCGAATTGAGTCATAGCCATCTACTTTAAATCGTTTGAAGCTCGAAAGCAAACGAAGCAGGTGCATTCTGTCCATTATGGAACTGTCAATAACGACGAGGTTATACTTGGTTTGATCCTTTTTTTCAATCATTTGAGTTCTACTGGTTTACCGGAAGCTTGATATAAAATGTCGTTCCCCGCTCGACGGTTGACTCCAATTCTATTACGCCTCCGTATGGTTGAAGTAAAGCCAGAGAGCTGGATAATCCCAGTCCACTGCCGCTGGATATCTCATGTAATGCTTGGTTCTTATCTTCCTTGGTGGTAAAAAACGGTTGAAAAATCTTTTTCCTGATCTCCGTCGGGATGCCAGGACCGCTATCCCCGATGGAGATGATAATCTTTTACTCTTCCTCGAGATAACGCGTTGTTATTGAAAGTACTTTCTTTTCACTATCTATAATTGCATCCAGAGCGTTGTAAACTAAATTCATAATCGCCTGGGAGAAATCGCTGTAAACGCCTCGGATACAAGGTAGATTTTGGTCAAATGAAGTTTCTTTCTCCACTTCGTTTTTATAGAAATAATTGGCATTAAGGAAGGTCAATTCCGTTTGAAGAAGTTCATTAATTTTGATGTCAGTGATTTCATCACAATGTTCCTGGCTCATTTTCAAAATCAGATTTTTCGTTATACGCAGAATGGTTTGTGAAGCGCGTTCCAGAATCTCCAATCCGGGTATCGCCAATCCTTTCGCCTTTAGGATGTTAAGCTGCCCAATGAGGATTTGAACCGGATTCTGCAGATTATGGGCGATGCCCGAAGCAAAGAGACCGATCTGCGCCAATTGCTGTTGCTGAGTCAATTCTACTTCCCGCTCCAGTTGGCGGCGTTTTCGTTCCGATTCCCTTCTTTCTGTAACATCACGAAGATAAAGACGGATAATACCCACCTCACCGCCAGGCAGTTTCCGAACATTACCCGATAACTCCGTCTCCACAACTTCATCCTTTTTCTTCAGATAAATATCCACATTGCGCACCTCCTCGCCGCGGAGAAGTTGCTGCCAACAATCCTGAAAGACATCATTTTTAAATTCGGAGATCAACTCCGAGAGATGGTGCTGCCGAGGATCGAAAGTCAAGCCCAAGGTTTTGATAAACACTTGGTTGCAATCACGTATTATTCCATCGGGATAGGCAACAATCACCATGTCGGAAGAGTTTTCAATCAAGTCCCTAAATTCCTCTTCGGAATTTTGTAAATTCTTATAAAACAAGCGATTATTGACTCCGGAAAAGATGACGTTATGCAGAATGTCGAAATACCGTTTGATGCTGATGGTAGATAAATTCAAAGTAGGATCAATCAGAGCCGTCATACCGAGGTGGGAAACGCTGATCGGCAGAGGAATCAAGGCTAGACGGGAGTAATTATCCGGTTTTACCCCAGAGATGGATTGAATCGAAGCCGGATCGACATTTTCCAGGTATATCGGTCTGTTTTTCTCGATAGCTTGACGGAATATCCCCTCTTCCTTTAAGGGAATCATTTCCCGCAGAGGTTGTAACGATTTATTCATGCTTGCCCAAGCATCCAAGTACCATCCCGCCGGTTCGCGTTGCCGCAGCCAATAAAAACAGCACATTGTGGCGGTAAAAATGTCCGTAAACTCCTGGCAGATACGCCAGAAGTAATTCGAATCCTGCAAGCCTTTGGATGCTGTTTCAGCTACCAGACGAAACTGGGAAAGCTGAAAAATTTTCTCTTCAAGGTCTATACCGAGAGATTCGATGATTTTTTGATAGTTAATGAATTCCAAGTGTATGACGCCATAAGTTAATGGATGATCATCCTACAGAATGAGTAGAAAACCAACTGAACCGATAAAATATACATTTAAGAATTGATCGACCTTGTGTTGCTACTCACTGAACTCCCTCGGGACGCCATTGTCGAACTTCTGCGCTTGAATCGCCTTAAGATCAGGCTTAAGCCTCAACCGCTTTGAACAATCAGACGGAAATTGTATTTTGCTGCTGATCATTTTCGCCGTCTCGAGAGATATAAAACCTAAACTTAACTTTGTTAAGCGAATGAAGCAACTCGATTTAAAGTTCTGGTAATAATGATTGATCTGGTATGATAAAAGAATGAGCGGCAACCATTGGCGTTTCGGGACTCGTGCGGGGGCATTGGCGTTATGGCAGGCAGAGGAAGCCAAACGACATTATCAAGCGGTGATTGAAGGCGAGGAGGTCGATCTGGTCACTATAAGCACCACCGGAGATCGACATCCGGAGGTGGATTTGCCTTCTTTAGGAGTTGGAATATTTACCAAGGAGCTGGAACGGGCGCTGCTGAATCACGAGATCGAGGTCGCCATTCACAGCGCAAAAGATCTTCCCGCAAAGCTGGCGGATAACCTGGTAATCGCTGCAACCCTGCCGCGTGGTTCGATTGCTGACGTGTTGATTTGCCGGGAAGCGACCTCTTTAATGGAGCTTCCTCCTCTGTCGAGAATTGGAACGGGCAGTCCTAGACGTCAGGCTCAGCTTTTGCGCCTCCGTCCCGACCTTCAAATAAAACCGATTCGCGGTAACATCGGAACTCGTCTGAAAAAGTTGGAGGACGGACAATACGATGCCGTCATTCTAGCCGCCGCAGGTTTAATGCGGCTTTGCTTGGAAGAGCGAATTACAGAGATTTTGGGAGAAGATTTTTTGCCGGCGTTGGGGCAGGGAATTATCGCCCTGGAATGCAGAGAGGATGATCTTGAAGTTCGTCAACGCCTGGAGAGGATGAATGACTTACTGGCGATGACGATGCTGCTTTGTGAGCGGCAATTCCTGGCGACCCTCAATGCCGGCTGCCATTCTGCGGTCGCCGGACACGCCTGGAGGGATCAAAGCAATTCCTTACGCTTTAAAGCGAGGGTGCTGTCTCTCAATGGAAAAAATATAATCGAAGCGGAAGATGCCATACATGTAAATGAGACTCCCGGCGAATTGGGAGAACGTATTGCAGGCATCATGTTACAATCCGGAGCGGGAAAATTGCTGATATAGATGGTTATTATGGACAATGAAGAGATGCCGACCGGTAAAGTCTACCTCATCGGTGCAGGAGCGGGTGAACAGGGACTGATCACAGAACGCGGCGCTGCCATCCTCCGTCAAGTGGATGTCGTCTGCTATGATTCTTTGGTGGATCCTGTATTGATTGTCACCCTGCCCTCACGGGTGAAACGTATCTTTGTCGGCAAACGCGCCGGCAGACACTCAATGCCTCAAGAAGAGATTGAAAAGCTGTTAGTCGATCTGGCGCATCAGGGAAAGATTGTCGCGCGGTTGAAAGGCGGCGATCCCTTCATCTTCGGCAGAGGAGGAGAAGAAGCTCTGAAATTGGCTGCTCAGGGTATTGCTTATGAGGTAGTCCCCGGTGTAACCGCCGCCATCGCTTCCGCTGTTTATGCCGGAATGCCGCTTACGCAACGCGGATTTGCCAATTCAGCCGTGTTGTTCACCGCTCGTTTTGCTTCTTCTCAAATCCTGGATGATGAACAACAGATTAAGCAACAGATCGAGCAACTGGGCGCTTTGAAAGAAAGCACGCTGGTCGGGTATATGGGCGTGTGTTGTCTGCCTGAAGTAGTCGCCGCGTTGTTGCGAGGAGGGATGTCGCCCTCGACTCCCGCAGCGATGATCGAGAATGGTGCTACTGTCCGTCAGAGAATCGTCCGGACGACGCTGGAGAACCTGCCGCAGGAAGCGGAACGGGAAAATGTTCAGGCTCCTGCCCTGATAGTTGTCGGTGAGGTTGTGGAACTGGGGAAGAAGTTGGATTGGTATCGACCGGGGATTATTGCAGGGAAACGGATTCTGGTTACCCGACCGGTGGAACGTGCCAAATTGATGTATGATTTGTTGCGTTTTCACGGAGCCTCTGTCGTTCCCTCTCCGGCAATTGAAATTAGGGATTATTCCACCGATCCTGCCTGGGGAATCGTGCTTAATCGACTGAAAGAAGGCGGCTGGCTGGTTTTCACCAGTGTCAGTGGAGTGCATGCCTTCTTTAGTCAGATTCTAAGATTGAAACAGGATATTCGCTGCCTGAAAGCTTTCCGTATCGCCGCCATCGGGCAGGAAACCGCCGCAGCCCTGAATAATTATCACCTTAGACCTGATTGCCTCCCAAAGAGTTCGCTAACTTCCGCTCTGGCGGAAACGTTGAAGAAAGAGGTATCGCCGGGCGAATTTGTCGTTCGCATTCGCGGGAACCTGGGAGACTATAAAATTGAAGAAGCGTTGCGAGAGGTTGGCGCCGAGACGCTCTCTCTGGTTGTCTATCATACGCTCACGGCTGAGCTGGACGATAGCATCCGCGCCTGGGTGGAGGAAGCCCCTCTCGATCTGATCACCTTCACCAGCGGTTCCACAGTTCATTCCTTCTTCAAACAATGGGGTGAGACAGAGGCTCTACTTCTGATAAAAGACGCCGCCATCGCTTCCATTGGACCGATCACCAGTCAAACGCTGCGCAGTTATGGTCTGGAAATCGCCATTGAAGCGAAACAGCATGATGTCCCCGGGCTGGTGAAGGCGATTGTCGAGTGGTGTGAGGATAAAAGGTTCTAAGGGAAACCGCCTATAGGAATACCTACGCTAAGCAGGGTAGCGCTCGCCTCCGTGCTTGCGCTCGCCTCCGTGCTTACGCTCGCCTCCGTGCTTGCGCTCGCCTCCGTGCTTGCGATTCCTCCTCGCAGGCGGGGACGCCTACGCTACCCCTCACGGTGGGGTAGCGTAAGCCTCCGTGCTTGCGATTCCTCCTCACAGGCGGGGACGCCTACGTTCCCCTAATAAGCACAGCGACCCGCGCCTTCATACTACGTTGTAACGTAAAAGGGTTCGTCAATACCTACAGTCCGTGCGAAGGCGTTCAATCGTTCCAGCATAATCGGCGTCACCTGCTGCCCTTTTGTAGCCAGCAGCATTCCAGTGTTGCTTGCCCGGATATGATCCTGCAGGATCATGCCAGGTTTCAATTCCCTTAGGTAAATCGAGATTGTTCGTTTATCTTCCGCATCGGTGCGGATCGTGGACAGTGCGTTGACGACATTCGGGTTGCAATTCAAGTTCTCCCGTCTCAGTTCAGCCAAGGCGTCCCGGACACGGAATTTTCGCATCATCAATTGATCAAATTCCACCGCGACCCTGAGGATGTCCCCGCCGAAGGCGATGGATTCACCTTCCGCGGGCTTTTCTCCCTCAATTCTTTTGCCCTTACAGGTGTCGTTCTGCGCTGCGATCATCCCGGCGATTTCCTCCAAACGGGGAATTTTGGCGAGCAGTTCCGCTCCGATTCGCGGGTGATCATTAAGCATTTTGAGTTCCTGATGTGACAACATCATGTTTAATAACGATTTTTCGAGAATCTCCGGCGGCAGGGTGACACATCCGATTTGAGAGAGCAGCGCTGCCACTTCATACTGCCAACTGTCTCGGATGTTCATTTCCTTTACAATATGCCGGACATACTGTTGGAGGCGTAAAGAGCGGCTGAAGGCGACCGGATTGACCAGGCTGAGAATCTCTATCAGAACCTTAATACTGCTGCTTAAGGTCTTTTCTAATAATTCACGTTCTACATTAATCAACTGAAACTGTTTCAATCCCGCTTCAACAGCGGAAGTCAACGCTTCCGGTTTGCACGGTTTGGTCATAAAGCGGAAGATATATCCCAGGTTTACGGCATACATTGCGGTTTCCAGGTCGGCATAACCGGTGAGCATCATGCGAACCGTGTCCGGAAACAGTTGATTCACGGTGGAGAGAAAAGTGATTCCATCCATCCGCGGCATTCGGTAATCGGAAATGACTACCGCGAAAGGACCCTGTGTATTCAGAATTTCCAAGGCCTCCACGCCGCTGAGTGCGCTATGGAACGAGAATCTGTTTCGTAAAATTCGACGATACGCCTGCAGGATATTCTCTTCATCATCGACGAAAAGTACTTTGTCGTTCACCCGTTGATCTCCAATACTTGAACCGCCTGGCAGCTTTCTATCCATGAAGGAATATGATCGAGTAGTCTAAGTTTATCAAGATAATCAGTATTAAGAAAGTCGGACGCTTGCTTGATTTTACCCTGGTGAAGACATTCTTCAATCAGACTGGCGGCATACACCGCGGTTAATGACGTAAATTGATCATCCAAACTTTTCCCCGGTTCGTGATGATAAGCAACCGCGCCGACAATGGAATCAGGCAGCCCCCAGATGCCGAGCAGGTAGGCGCCCAATTCAGCGTGAGTTGTTCCAAGGGCATTTCTCTCGGTTTCCACTATTGACAGGTTCTCTCGCTGGGTTGATAGATATATTTTCTCATATTCTTCATATAAATTATCGATCAAGATATACATACCGGCATCATGAAGCAAGCCGGCGGTGTAAGAGATATCCACTTCCAAAGGCGTGGCATTTTCCAACTCGGCGATCGTTTTGGCGTAAACCGCAGTTTTCAAACTATGCTCCATCAAACGCGCCAGTGAATACTTAGGGATATCCGGATTTTTAAATTGTGAAAAAATGTTCACTGTCAATACCAGCGAGATAATTGTGTTGATTCCTAAAAGATTTACAGCTAGAGTAGGATCGGATACATGTTTTGGCATTCCGAAAAATGCAGAATTGACCAACTGCAGGATTTTCGATGTCATCCCTACATCTTTGACAATGATTTTCCCAACTTGTTTCATTGAAACATTTGGGGAACGTAATTCCGCAACCAGTTCATGATATACAGATGGTATACTTGGCAGGCTCTTTAATTGTGAGATAATATATTTTAACTTTCGATCACTTAGTAATTCCCGGATTTTACTGGTCTGTTCAATCGCCTGGACTATTGCCTTCACCGAGCAGGGTTTTGCCAAACATTGATGGGCGACTCCAACCAATCGATAGATCGATTCCTTCTGGGAATAACCGGAGAGGATGATGCGAATCACTTCTGGATAGCGACGACGTACGATTTCCAATAATTCATCTCCTGACATCTCGGGCATACGTAGATCTGAAACGATTACATCATACTTTCCAGATTGTAATAATTGAAGTGCGGCTTTCCCTCCCAGGGCATATTCCGTATCCCAGTGGGGACGCAAATGATGCAGAGTACGACGTAAACCATCAAGTATGTTTTGATCGTCATCAACTATCAGGACTTTGAGGTGATTTTGCATGGATCTTTCCGGTTATTTAAAACGCCGTAATTTTTACACGCTATTACTGATCGGCAGACGGACAATAAATGTTGTTCCCTTGTTCTCTTTCGAAATAAATGTAATCGTACCTCCATGTTTTTCCACAATTACGTTATAAGTGATCGCCAGACCTTGTCCTGTTCCTCTACCGACCTCTTTTGTCGTAAAGAAGGGATCGTAGATACGATCCTGAATCGATTTTGGAATGCCGATACCGTTATCCTCCACTTGAATTTCTACATAATTATCGATAATAGAAGTTCGTATTTCAATTATTCCTTTCAAATCTGGATGTATTTTTAGTTTGTCCTGAATCGCATGTGTCGCATTTACAATCAAATTCAAGAGCGCCTGGTTTATATCCGCTTGAATACAATGAATCGGCGGGAGGTTTGTGTCTAAATGCTTGACAATCTCCACTGTATATTTCCATTCATTTCTTGACACAGTCAGGGTGTTTTCGATCGCTCGGTTGATATCCATCGATGTCTTCTCTTTCACCCCGGGATGGGAAAACTCACGCATCGCTTGTACAATATGAGTAATACGGTCAATTCCTTCCAATGACTGTTTCAACGAAGTGGGGATCTCCGTCAAGAGATATTCCGCATCCACTTCCGCAATTATTTGATGTAATTTCTCCAATTCTTCCGGAGAGACGGTATTATTTTCAATTGAGTCCAGTAAGTGTCTAAAAGATCGGATCAGCCTGGTCAGATCATCAAGACTATCCTGGATAAAATGGGTGTTATCCCCGATGTATTGGATGGGGGTGTTGATTTCATGGGCAATGCCCGCCGCCAGTTGTCCGATGGCTTCCAATTTCTGTGCCTGACGTAATTGAGATTCTAATAGACGCTCTTTGGTAACATTCCTTTTAACGGATACATAATTAATAATCTTTCCCTGTGCATTGAAAACAGGAGAGATGGAGGTTTCATCCTCATAAATCTCACCGTTTTTCTTACGGTTTCTTAACCGTCCATGCCAGACTTCACCGCGAGTGATGGTGTTCCAGAGATTTTTATAAAATTCAGTTGAATGCTCACCACTTTTAAGCAGCGATGTCTTCCGACCGATCGCTTCTTCTTTACTGTAACCTGTAATTTTTTCGAACGAGGGATTTACATATTGAATGATTCCATTTTCATCCGTGATAACAATCGCATCCGCCGACTGCTCGGTGGCGGCGAAAAGACGCATATATCTCATCTCGGAACGTTTTCTACTTAGCGCATTGCCGATCAACTCGGAGAAGAAACGCAGAACCATTAAGTCTTCAGGATCCCATGGCTTTTTGACGCCAAGATCATCAAAGCCGATAAAACCTGCCACCTTCCCCTCAGTCTCAATGGGGATGATTAAGAGCGAATTCAGGTTCGGATTATTCTGAAAAAATGGTTCATCTTTTTTGTCTTTCGGTAAAGCGAAGGCATCATTGTAAAAAACTTTGCCGCCCTTTGTAAGTACTTCGTTCCACCAGGAGAAGGATTCGATCGGGGTGGATTTAAGCCGGAAACGCAATGGTTCGATTCCAGACGCCGACCACTCGTGTGTGTTCTTGAGATTCTGTTGATTATCATGAAGCAGGAAAAGATAAGATCGACTTGCGCCGGAGTAAGCGCCCACAATCTCCAGAGAAGCGTTTATTGTCTCATCAAAGTCATCCAATTCAACAAATAACGAGGAGACCGAGGAGATTATTTTTTCGATTTCCAGTTTTTTGTTGACTGCCTTTTCCGCCAACTTCCGCGGGGTGATATTGGTGCAGAGAATCACGATCGCTTCCGGAATGCGATCCTCATGCTGTATGGGTGATAGAGACACTTCGCCCCAGATTAGATCGGGATTCTGTTCAATGAAACGTAATTCTGTAACGTAAGCATCTAACTTGCCTGTAACTATTTGCTGGAAGGCGCTCTGCAATTTAGTCAAATCCTCGCTGGTCACTAGGTCGAAAAACGTATGTTGGGCGAGTCGCTCCCACTGCATATCGAACATCGCCAGCCATTCATCGTTGAATTGAATGAAGTGCCCGGTAGGATCGACAATTGACATGGCGATTCCCGCATGTTCAAAAATCGCCCGAAACCAGCGTTCACTACGTTGCAAAGCGATCTCTGTCTGAAGATGGGCATTTGACTTGCCGGATAACTTATCCAGGCTTGGATGTGGCAGAACTATCAGGGAATAACCGATCCCGTTCATCCTGAGATCGACTACATTGGAAAATTGTTTTGGGAGAGGATGTTTTTGCAGTATCTGGAATAAATCCGTCCAACTTTTACCGGTTAGCTGTTCTCCCTGCAAGCCACACATTGTCTCCGCAGCAGCGTTGAGATATACAACCTCATCGTCCGCCGTATGAACCAGGAGGAGTCCAATCGGGAGAGATTGCATGACCACTTTCAGTGATTCCAGGTCTCGAGGTATTGCTTTAAGGTCCGTTAATTCTTGATTTTCACCAGTTTTGCGACCTGCCGCCTCCAATTTCTGGATTATAGTTACCTCGGTTTTCTTCATTGTTTTGATTCTAGTTTTCTCCACTTCCGAAAACTGTCTCCTTGAAAATTTCCGACTATATATTACAAAGCCAGAAACGTGCCAATAATGAGAACGGAATTCTATAATTTTAGTATTATTCCCATCCTGTATTTTTTCTCATCTTACCAGCATCAGCTTCTGTATCTACACTTCATCCTAGAACCTCACCCGCGGCAGGTACATCCCGCTGCTCAGAAAAGGTTGCCATCGCCTTAAGTTAGCGCTGAAGCAATCTCTAAGTTTAGTATTAACAACCAGATTGCTTCGCCCGC
>CAZCRQ010000056.1:0-7485 GCA_964501095.1 uncultured bacterium
CTTTTGAAGGCTGGACGAATGATCTTGGTGAATACGCCATCGTCATCGGCGGCGGCATCTGGACCGCTACTGCCAACAAGGACGGGTGGTATGAGAGCGACCCGGTCAATATCGAAGTGATCGACGGAGAGATTACCGTTTACGATTGGCAGCTCCATGTGGAGATTCCACCTGCCATCACGGTCGATCCGGAGTTCTTTGTCTTCGAACTTAACTGGGGCGACACTGATTCCGATATCTTGACCATTGGCAACGTCTTGGGTGGTCTGCCGCTGGTGTGGGATTCCGACATTACTTATCTCGAACCCGAACTCATGACGTACAGGAATCCCACTGAGATTCTTGCTCGTCGTGAAGCCAATCTGAATAATGTTCCACTTATCAATCCAATTCAGATTGACGGTTCCTCCCCGGGTGCGACCTTCCAACCGGGCTATCAACCGCGCGCTGAGCTAGATGAAGGTCCCTACTTGATCTTATCTACGACAAGCGTCAATAATTCAGTTCTCCGTGCCTTCAATGATTTAGGTGTCGAGTATACGCATATTGCCACGCAATCCTTTGCCGCTGTCGATATGACGGATTACGGCACAGTGATTATCGCGATGGATGGCGGCACGCCAACAGTGGATGACTTCCGTGCCTTCTTCAATTTCGCGGTGAATGGCGGAACCTCCATTTACCTGGGCGGCACCAGCTGGGAGCCCGCTTATCAGGCAATACTGGAGTACATCGGACATACCGGACAGACTGGCTGGACTACAGTCCAAGGTAGACCCCATTTCACGATTGTCGATCCGTCTCATGATCTTTCGACCGACCTGCCGGAAACTTACAACTTCATCAATACTTCGGCGTCATACTACTGTGTCCGTTACAATGACCCGGAAATGGAAGTTGCCGCGCAGAATGGTGACAATTGGCCCTGCCTGCTTTCCAAAGAGATGGGCGACGGTATGTATCTCACCTTCACTAACTCCGTATTTGATGGTCATTGGGGCAACCAGGCGGATTACGAAATCCTGCGTCAGATCATTTTCAACATGCTTGAGTTCCAGGGCGGCGGTTGGTTGACACTCGAGCCGACGGATGGTGTAATAGATGCTCATATGACCCAAGATGTCGATCTCTTCGTCGATACTAACATCGAGGATCTCTATGCCGGTACGTACGAAGCATTGATCGAAATCGCGTGCAACGATCCCAACAATCCAGTTGCTCAGGTATGGGTGACCTTGACCGTTATTGGCGGTCCAGCGCAGTATTATACTGTCGAACTGCACTCCAACTACTTCGAGTTGATCTCTACCTACATCGATCCAACTCGTTTCGGTGGTTCACCGGAAGAAGTCTTCGGAATCATGCCGGAATTAGTTGTCGCTTATCAGAGCGACGGCGGAGTGTACATTCCGGGTGTGGTCAACACGATGGATGACTATGATGTCGCGCAGGGCTATCGTGTCTATGTCGGACCTCCCGAGGGCGACTATGAGATGGTGCCGCTGACATTTACTGGTGATCCGATCGATCCGGAGACCTTACAGTATCATGTCGCTGCCGGTCGTTGGAACTGGATGGGTTATCCATTCATCGGCGATGTTCCGGTTGTGGATGCTCTTTCTCCGATTCAGGACAACTTGGTGATTGTGATGAACGACCAGGGCGAGTTGTGGATACCCGGTCTGATCAACACCATGGGTAACATGACCACCGGTGAAGGTTACATGATCATCACCAATGCGGATGTGGACTTTGTCTATGGCGGCGCCCCAATGATGGCAGCCGGTAATGCGAGCGATGTCTGGACGATTCCTGAGGTTGAGAATGCACCCGTCGCCACCGGATTACCTTATCCAGTGCTTGTCTATCTCGATGAGAATCTGAAGGGTTATGATCCAGCCACGATAGAGATATATGACGGGGATCTGTTGGTGGGTAAGGCGATCGTTCTTGAGGATCGTGAACTCACCCCGGTAATCACCTGGTGTGGCTCGGCGGAGCACAACCTGCCCGGCTTCACTGCTGGCAACGAGATGAGACTGGTTTTAAGAACCGCTACGGGAACCCAGATTCCAATTGCGGCGACAAACCTCCCGACATTTGGCGAAGGAGCTTATGCTTCAGTCACGATTGGTGCAAATGAAGCTTTACCGACAGAGTTCGTGGTGCAAAACGGTTATCCGAATCCGTTCAACCCGACTGTCACCGTACCCTTCGCGCTGCCAACCGCTGGTGAAGTCACCATCTCTGTCTTCAACGTTCTTGGTCAGCAGGTTGTACAAACCAGTCAGATATATGAAGCTGGTTATCACCGTTACATCTTCAACGCCTCCAACCAGGGGCAGGAGCTTGTCAGCGGTGTGTACTTCATGCAGGTCAAGTACAATGGACAGGTGAGCACACAAAAACTGATGCTGCTGAAATAATCAGTCAGTAAGCCTCATAAATTCCTCAAGCGCCCTGCCATTTTTGGCGGGGCGCTTGTTTGTTATGGAGACAAACAGTATATTCCCTGCGTTTATTTCTTCTTGACGCCTTGATTTTCACCTAAAGATCCGTTAATATCCTTATTTGAAATCGTTCTATCTGGAGGCTGTCAATCAGCTCCTAGTAGTCCATTGACTGAAATTACCAAGCTCATATTTCAGTTTTTCTAGGAGAGTCGGATATTCCGAATTATTTTATTTGGAAGTCTTGTACTCCTTGTGATCAGAAACTACATTCAATATGATAGAGTAACCAGGTTAGCAATAGACATAAGAAGAATACATTCAACTCAAGTGCAATAGGGAAAAACTTAAGGAGTATAGCATGAAGCGTGTTGCATTATTTGTAATAGCTATAGCATTGTTCGCCGGTGTATCATACGCCCAGGAGCATTTTGATGCGGTAGATCCCACCGGGCGACCTTATGCTATCGTTGTTGACGAAGTTCTGATTAACGGAATCCCGTCAGTTACTGGGGATGAGATTGGTGTTTTTGATGTTGATCTTTTTAATGTTGAATTTTGTGTAGGGGCTGGAGTTGTCACTGATACGCAGTGGATTGATCCTTTAGCGATCACCGCCTGGCAGGGCGAGCCGACGTATCAGTTGCCCGGTTTTACCCCAGGTAATGATATTATCTTCAGATTGTGGGACTCCAGCGAAGGAATTGAAATCTCAGCAGTGGCACAATATACCCGTGGAGACGGAACATTTGGTTATGGGGCTTACTCTGAAGTTACCCTGACTGCTGCGGGTGCGACGATTGAAGTCAGTCCGCTGACTCTCGATTTTGGTATCGTTCCAACCGGAGTCGAACGTTCGATGATTGTTACTATACGCAACATCGGTGGATTACCGCTCACGATCATCGATGCTGTCCCAGCGGGCGAGGGCTTCACCTTGGGTGATTTTATTCCGAACACGATAATTCAGCCGGATGGTGAATTAGTCCTGACTATGACCTTTGCCCCAACAGCCGCACAGCAGTACAATGGAACCTTGGATATTACCAGCAACGACGTAAACCATCCCACGGTGACGGTGCAATTGACCGGGGAAGGCAGAGTGATGAATGATCCCACCATCTCGGCAGATCCTACACCATTGGATTTTGGAGAGGTGATTATCAATCGTTCACGGGTGACGACATTGACAATTTCCAATGGCGGCGCGGCGGCATTGAATGTGCAAAACATTGTTGTTGGCGGTGCCAATCCAACAGCGTTCACTATTCCCACTTTGACTTATCCGATCACAATTGCTTGGGGTAATTCCGTTGAAGTCGATGTCACTTTTAGCCCTACATCAGAAATGGCTTACGCTGCGAACTTGACGATCAGCTCGAACGATCCTGTTACTCCAGCATTGGTCGTCAATATGACAGGCAATGGTATCCTACCTGGTGAGACAGAGTTTGAAATTTCCACTACGACTCTGAATTTCGGCAATGTCTCCCGCGGCGCTCAACGGGATATGATACTCACGATTTCCAATGTGGGCGCGGGCGCAGATTTGGTCATTTCGCAGGCTATCTTAACCGGTGATCCCGTCTTTCAATTGCCGGTTCCCGCTCCTTATACCATCGGTTGGGAGGAAAGTCTGGATCTGGTGGTAACCTTCCATCCCATGGCGGAGGGACCTTACACCGGTACATTGACCCTGACTACTAATGACGCAGACGAACAAACAGTACCTGTTACCCTCAGCGGTAATGGAGTCATAGGTCCTCATTTCAATCCGGTGCCGCTTGGAGCGAGCACCTATAACATCGTCGTCGAGCGGACGTACATGAATGGTCAACCACTCACTTTAGAGACAAATGATGAGATTGGAGTTTTTGACGGCGACCTTTGCGTAGGTGCGGGAATCGTCGGTGAATTCTGGACTGGGGCGATCACGACCACTAGAGAGTCCGCCCCTGGTGCTGGTGATGGATTTGTCGATGGTCACCCGATCGATTATGTCATCTGGGATGACAGCGCACTCCTGGAATACATCCCTACCGCCTATTACCATGTTCATGGAAATGGTACCTTCGGCGCAGACCTCTATTCCAGTGTATATCTCATGATCGGCACTCTACCTCCGGCAGCCCTCACCGCTGCTCCGGGAACTCTTAATTTCGGTACAGTAAATGTTGGTCAGACCCCAACCAGGACTTTCACCATCTCCAACGATGGCGGTGTGGCGGCAACCCTCACCTCCGGGACAATCTCGAATCCAGCGTACACTGTTGCTCCCGCAATAGCTGGAGCAACTATCCCATTGTTCGGTTCAACCATGTTTACCGTGACATTCACTCCGACTGAGGAAACTACCTACGATGGAACGATTACCATTGTTCACCCCGCAGGAGCCGACTTGGTGGTCAATCTGAATGGTAGTGGATATATTGTACGTGCAGAAGTATCGGGCGTGGTAAGTCGACTGGATAATGGAAATCCCATCGAGGGAGCAGTTGTCACTATCGCTGGTACAGCTTCAACGCCTACAGGTGCTGACGGCCATTATGCACTCGCCGATATCATGCCTGGAACCGGGATAGAGACTACCGTTACGGCTACAGGTTATATTACTTTCACCGGCACGGTGGATCTTGTTTCGGGTCCCAATACGAGGGATTTCACACTCGAGGAGGAAATTGCGGTAAATGAGGGATCAGCGGCGACAGTGACCGAATATGCCCTGCATCAGAACTTCCCCAATCCTTTCAACCCGACAACCACCATCCGTTTCGACCTGGTCGAGCCGCAAGTGGTAAAGGTGACATTGTTCAACCTGATGGGTCAGGAAGTGATGTCTCTGGTGAATGGACCTGTTGAAGCGGGAATTCACGTCATCACTCTGGATGCGAAAAATCTCTCCAGCGGTGTCTACTTCTACAACATCGAATGCCCCGCTTATACCGAGATGAAGAAGATGATTCTGATCAAGTGACCAGTAAGTAGCTAATGAGTAAGTAGCTAATGAATAAAATCGCGGTGACTGATCTTATCTTAAGGTCAGTACACCGCGTTTTTGTATTTTTCTGTTTTATAGGGTAGCGTAAGCCTCCGTGCTTGCGAAAGTTGTGTGAGGGGTAGCGTAAGCCTCCGTGCTTGCGATTCATCCCACCTTGGGATTATTTCTATTCTTATCCAGCCTGGGAAACGAGAATCCAGGAATTTCAATATGTTAGAAAATATCCAAAAAAGTCGCGTCTCCTTTTTACTTATTCTCCTTTTACTATTGATCGGCTGCGACAAGTCAACCCAGCCTGATAAACATCCGGATAAAATCGCTGTTTACAATGGCTTTGGAGTCTGGAATGAGAGCGCTGTAGCGACAAAACATTGCTTGGAGGAAGCAGAACGAACAGTTGATTACATTACTGAAGGCGATGTTCAGCAATCCTTGCGGGGGTATGGATTGATAATTTTCCCCGGCGGTGATCCTTTGCAGATGCTTTCAATGCTGGGATATACGGGCAGACAGAACCTGATCGATTTTATCGGAAGCGGCGGTGGATTTATCGGTTTGGGCGGAGGGGCATACCTGGCGGCGGATTCCATCTCTTTTCATGGATCCACCAGTTTGGATTCTGCCTTGGCTCTCTTTCAAGGTTACGCAAGCGGTCCGATCTCACAAATCGCCGCCAGCGGCTACACCTTGACGCAAATAAATCTGGTCGACCAGTGGCTGAATCCCACCGCTCTTCCCAGCCTCACGACTCTCTATTCCGGAGAATTTGGCGGTCCGCATCTGGTCATTTCTATGCCCACAGATCACATCGTCATTGCGACTTTCAACAGTGCCCCTGAACTGAGCGCTGCGGTGATGTTTCAATATGGATATGGACGGGTGGTGCTCTCCGCGGTGCAACCTGAATTTGAGGAGAACGATGATTGTGACGGCTCCGATTTCGCCGCCGAATTGCTTGACCCGGATTCCGAATGGTTCTGGCTGCAAGCAATGGCGGAATGGGCGCTCTGGGAGAGACAGAATTAACATTTGCTGAACAGGATTAACAAGATTTACAAGATAAAGATAGAATGACTTTTTGCTTGACTACTTGGCGTCTTTACTTCTTTGCGGTGTAGATATATTGGAAAATTATGAACAATCAACAGTATACTAATCTTAAAGAAATCCAGGGTGACGGTACGCTTTGCGGCGAGATCGAAGCGTTGGTTTCCCTAATGCGCATCCTGCGTGAGCCAGGAGGCTGCCCCTGGGATCGCAAGCAGACTTATAAGTCGCTCCGACCCTACCTGTTGGAAGAAACCTACGAAGTGATCGACTGCATCGATAAGGAGAACTATGACAACCTTCGCGAGGAGTTGGGCGATCTTCTCTTGCAGATTGTCTTTCAGGCGCAAATTGCTTCGGAAGAGGGACGGTTCACCTTTATCGATAACATCCGTGCGATTCGCGAGAAGCTGATCCAACGTCACCCTCATGTTTTCGGCGAAGTGAAGCTGGACACAGCCCAGCAGGTGCGCGATCAGTGGGAGCGAATCAAACTCGATAATCATGACAATGACAAGCAGCCTAAAGGGACATTGGGTGGGGTCCCGCGCTATCTGCCCGCCTTGACTCGCGCCTTTCGTGTCCAGGAGAAAATGGCTGGCGTCGGTTTCGATTGGGAGGAGCCTGGCGGTGCTGTGAAATCGCTACGTGAGGAAGTGGAGGAATTCGCCGAGGCGATCAAGAAAGGCGATCCGAACGAGATTGAAGAGGAGATCGGGGACATTCTTTTCAGTGTCGTGAATACGGCGCGTCTCGCCGGCTTTGGCGCGGAGGAAGCGCTGCGTCGCACCACGGAAAAAGTCATTGAACGGTTTACCAAACTCGAAGCGAGGGTCGAAGCGGATCGGAAATCTCTTACTGAGTTGTCTCTTGATGAACTCGATGCGTATTGGAATATTATCAAGGATCATGATGATGCCTCGCATTGCCAGTAGTCCATGTCAGATGAATCGCTTAGTTTCCATCGTAGCACGGGCGTCTCGCCCGCGT
>CAZCRQ010000056.1:7585-12393 GCA_964501095.1 uncultured bacterium
GTTATGGGTGTCTCGCCCGTGTCATGGGCGGGACGCCCATGCTACATGCGGTGGCGGAGTTGAATGGATTCGGATAGGCATCTCCGATCCAAAACTCGGATGGCGCTGCCAGGTCCTGAGTATCGAATACAAATTCGGCATAAGGTCCGTCGCCGAAGGTTTTCTTCGGATCGGCGATTTCCGAAAGAACGGTTCCATCCGAAGAAAGCAATCGAACAGTTATCGGACGCCCGTTTACGAAACCCGTCAATCCCTCCTGATTTCCCTTTCCCCAGGTGATCACCGGTGTGATCATCGTCTCTCCTGGCGGATAATCCGGATAATCTTCCGCTTCCAGCAATTGCGCTTTGCCGACCAGAAGGCGCCCGTCATAAACCTCAACTAATGCAGGATGTTGCGTCTGTGATCCGGCTGTTTCTTTCGCGAGACTGACCAGTACAACATAAGGCATGCCAGAGAAATAGCGGAAGTTTCCGTAACTTCGCTAGGAGTTTATTTATTTTAGTCAAACAGGCAGGTTTATTACAGGACCGTTTACTATACCCTGTTCACAATTTGTGTACCTCATGCGCAGTGTATAGGGAGAGTCTCCTGCTTCTATAAGACTCTCGGATATTATCGGATAGTTTGGTATGGCTCCGGATGCTCCTGACAACAGCCTTGATTTCCTTCCATCTAAAAAACATATTAACGATAACGTTAATGATGGATAAATGAGAAGCGTCTTCAATCAGCACAGCAGTGATCCATAAACTCAGTCAGTTCGTCACAAAATTCCCGATTCCGGTGGTTATAGTCATGATTCTCCTGGTGGGGGTGTTGACGAGCGGCATTCCCCAGGTAGAGATCGACGAGAACATCAAGGAGATGCTTCCGAAAAATATCGCCAGCCGCCGGGCATTGGTTGAACTCGAAGACATCTACGGCGGCTCCGATGTTTTTCTGGTTGCCTTCCACCATGAACCGACAGTTTTCAACCCAAAGACCTTGGCAAATGTCAAAGCGTTTACCGATTCCCTCGAAGCGATGCCGGAAGTGGCACGTGTCGCCAGCCTCGCCACCACCAACCAGATAAAATGCGCCGAATGGGGACTGGAGGTGATCCCCTTCATGGAGGAAGCGCCGGAAACAGAGGAAGCGGCGGAGGAGATTGAGGCTCGCGTCTTTGCCGATTCCCTCCAAATTGGGAAACTGGTTTCGCAAGATGGGAAATGGACAACTATTATTGCCATTTTGAAGAAAGAAACTGCTCCAAAGGTTGTCTACAATGAAATCACTCGCCTTTCCCAATCGTTCACGGCACAGGATGAGATTGTCCTGACCGGGATGCCGGTGATCATGAGTTACGTGTCAGAGAACATCAAGGATGACCTGCGGCGTCTGGTTCCCTTTGTCATCTTCATCGTCGCCCTGATTCTTTTCCTCAGCTTCCGAACAGTTATCGGCGTGATCCTGCCCCTGATGGTCGCCCTGTTAAGCACCATGTCGATGGTCGGCTTGATGGGGCATCTCGGGAAAAAATTCATGGTTTTGAACAATGTCATGCCGGTAATCCTGATCGCGGTCGGCATCTCTTATGCCATCCATCTGCTGGTAGGTTTTTACCGTGAAATTGGCGTCAGCGGTGATAAACGTCAGGCAATAATTACAACCCTTGATCATATCGGCACGCCGGTTTTGCTCGCCGGTTTGACCACGATGATAGGATTTCTTAGTTTAGCCACTGCACCTTTGCCGGTATATCTTGACTTCGGGATACTTTTAGCTTTTGGCGTCCTCATGGCGACACTCCTGACAATGACCCTGGTTCCGGCGCTCCTGATGCTGCTCCCGATACCGAAGCACAAACTTAACCGCTCTCGTCCCGGTCTACTCGATCGTCTGCTCGACGCTTGGGGCGCCAATATCTTCAGATTCAGGAAACTGGTTTTGGTTTTCGGTCTGGCGGCGACGGTGATTTTCGCCCTGGGCCTCCCTTTGGTCGTGATGGACATGAATCCGATCACCTTTTTCCCGCAGTCGCATCCGATGCGGATTGCCGACCAGGAGGTCAACGACGAACTTGGCGGATCGGCAAACCTGAATTTGATGTTCACCGGGGATGCCCAGAGCCATGAAATCATGGCGGCGATGGATGATGTCCAGACATTTCTCGAAAAATTCCCCGAGACCGGCTCGACCCTCTCGATGGCGACGATGGTGAAGAAGATCAACCGGATGCTCCATGAAGATGACCCACGGATGGAAACGTTGCCCGACAGCCGTGAAGGCATCGCCCAGGCAATTTTAATGTACAGCATGTCCGGAAGTCCCCAAGATTTCGAGATGATAATTGACAACAATTACGAAAACGCCCAGGTGATGGCGCGAATGAAATCGGTGAGCACTAAAAGAACATCGGTTATTACCGAGGCAGTTGAACATTATCTTCAACAGGCGCACCCGGAAGTCGGAAAAGTCAAAGCGACGGGGATAATCGTTTTTATGAAAGACCTCGCCCGGATGGTGATCATTTCGCAGGTGCGCAGCCTGTTGATGTCGATTGTTCTAATGGCGATGGTCACCTGGATTACCTATCGCTCACTTTGTCTGGGAATTTTGGCAGTGATTCCACTTTCTTTGACAGTTGTTATCAATTTCGGACTAATGGGTTTGGCGGGGATCGCCTTGAGTATCCCAACTGCCGTCATCTCGAGCATTATTATCGGCATCGGGGTTGACTTTGCGCTGCATTTTCTCTCACGTTACAAACTGGAGCTGTCAAAGGTCGCGGAGCCTTCCCAAGCGGTCGTCGCAGCCATCCGTCACGCCGGAAAGCCGATCCTCTTCGATGCCACCCCGACGGCGATCGGTTTTCTGGTATTGTTGAGTTCGGGATTCCTCCCCATACGCTATGCTGGGATGTTGATCGCGTTGACAATGATGATTTGCGCCGGGGGGGCGTTGACCATCTTAGCTTCTGCTTTAACATTTTATAAACCAAAATTGCATAATTTCAAAGGAATTTATCATGAATAGTAAAGTTCTGGCATTGTCAATAATAATCCTTTTTTCTGCAGTAAGTGTCGTTTCGGCAGAGGAAAACACCTTGACCGCCTCTCAGATTATGAAGAATTACGACGCCCGTCTGATCCCGAAGGACATGAAAGCGGAGATGGTGATGAATCTGGTCGATGACCAGGGCAGAACACGTTCCCGTGAGGTTCGCACATATCGCATCGGAGATGACAAACAGATCATGTGGTTTCTCCAGCCCGCCGAGGTGAAAGGCTCCAGTTTCCTGCGGCTCTCCTCTGAGGACCGAGAGGATGATATGTGGATTTACCTGCCGGCGTTTGAGAAGGTGCGACGGATCGCTTCCCACGCCAAGAACGGCAATTTCATGGGTTCTGACTTCACCTACGAAGACATGGGCGATTGGAAGCTAGATGATTACACTTTCCTATTGCGTGGTGAGGATAAATTTGACAATGTCGATTGTTGGGTGATCGAAAGCGCTCCCAAGGAAAAAGTTGTCACCGATTATGGGAAGTCGGTGTTTTGGATCTGGAAGAGTGAGTATTATTTGGCAAAGAAAGAGTTATATGATAAAAAGGGAACATTGCGTAAAATTATGACAGTCACCGCGAAAAAACTTGGCTCTTATTGGGTGATGGAGAAGATTGTGATGTCTGACTTGAAGCGGGGCGGAAGAACAGAGCTGCTCTTCAAGAATATTGAGCTGGATACCGGCATCAGTCCAGATTTGTTCAAATCGAGTGAGTTGACAAAGATACATTAAAGATTCATCACTAATATAACATATTCTTTAGCTATAGTGCTTAGTATCTTGGTGGCGAGATGGTTTTAATATAAGATAAATTATGAAAATAGGATTTAAACACTTCACCGCAGCATTATTAATATTACAATTTACTGTTATCTGTCAAGCGCAAACTTACGAGTTACGCGGCAGTTTGCGGGGTTGGATTCGCGAATTTACTCAACGGCAGCAACAAATTGATTTGGCGGAAATTCGCCTCAAATTAGAATTATTATCGACATTTGGTGAAGATAGTGGGTTAAAAACACGCCTTTATGCTACACATAGAAGTGACAATCAAACAGAGGCAAATACCGATGATAATAAATTGCAATGGACACTTCAGGAAGCTTATATCGACTATTATACACAACATATTTCATTTCGCTTCGGTCAGCAAATAATGACCTGGGGAAAGGCGGATGAACTCAATCCGACCGATATTCTCAATCCACAGGATCTTTCCAATATCCTTGAGGATAAGGTGGCGCGAAAGCGGGGACTCTTTGCTGTTAAGGCGGATTGGTTTATCTCGGATTTTGAAGTGGAAACTATCTGGAAACCTGAGTTCCAACCGATGAAGCTGCCGGCGTCGGATTCGCCCTGGGGATTTTTTTCGCCGCCGGGCGAGGTGACGACGCTCGAACCGACGTTGCCCTCAACTCATCTCGCCGATACCGAATGGGCGCTGCGAATTTCAAGAACCTTCTCATCTTTCGATTTTTGTCTGAATTATTTCGATGGATGGGATAATATCTACACTCCAGAATTAAAAGTCGATCCAACTACTCAACAAATGATGCTGATTAGTCTAAAATATCATCGCACTCGGATGTTCGGTGCCTCATTTGCGGGCAGCCTTGGCACAGTTGGTGTTTGGGGTGAGGGCGCTTATTTTGTCACCGAAGATGATAAAGGTAAGAATACAATTATAAAAAATCCTTACCTGCAGTATGTCCTTGGGGTTGACTACACATTTAAAAGCAACCTTAAAATAAATCTGCAA
>CAZCRQ010000057.1:0-1881 GCA_964501095.1 uncultured bacterium
GATTATCATCAGCCACCAGATCAGCGTTTTTTAGTAACTGGCCCCCCACGGTTACACCTAACGCATTCCTGGTGGCGTTTTTTTTCATTTCCGGTAGCGTAAGCCTCCGTGCTTGCGAGAAGGGTGAGGGGTAGCGTAAGCCTCCGTGCTTGCGAATTTTGGTGTTTGCGGATCTCCTCGCAGGCAGAGACGCCTACGCTACCCTACGCCCGCAGGCAGAGACGCCTACGCTACCTATATATCACTCCCAAAATGCGTTGTTCAACTGAGCGAGAACCTCTATCTTTCAACGTGATAGAATCCCATTGGGCGTCAGCCGAGGACGACTGACGCCACTTTCAGAGGACGATTGGGCGTCAGCCGAGGACGACTGACGCCACTTTCAGAGGACGACTGACGCCACTTTCAGAGGACGACTGACGCCACTTTCAGAGGACGATTGGGCGCCAGCCGAGGACGACTGACGCCACTTTCAGAGGACGACTGACGCCACTTTCAGAGGACGACTGACGCCACTTTCACTGGAACAATTACGATGAATCCTGACCAAGCGATTGTAGTCTTTGGCGGCAGCGACTGGCGGCGGAAGAGCAAATTTTGGCGGCTCGGCATCCAGGTCGGGAGTTTTCTCGCGCAGCGAGGCAGGATCGTGGTGACTGGCGGCTATGGCGGGGCGATGGAAGCGGTCAGCCAGGGCGCACATGAAGCTGGCGGAGAAGTTCATGGCATCCTTCTCCCTTCCGAGGAAAACAGGTCTGCCAATCCCTACCTTACCTCCAGTGAAATTCAAGAAGATTACCAGGCTCGTCTGGCGCAATTGCTTAGAATTCCACGTGCGATTGCTCTCCCAGGTGGCAGCGGAACCGCGGCGGAAGTCGCTGTCGCGATTGCATTGTTAATTCGTCGTCACCGGAACCGCCTGGCAGTCTGGAAACCATTTTGGTTCAATAAGCTGATTCCACTGTATGAAAATCTGCAAGAGCTGGCAAAACTTCCCCAAGGTTTATTCTGGTTTGAGAAAATCGACGATTTGGATAGTATCTTTATCGATTTTCTCCGGCTGCCTAAGCGCTGATCACTCTTCAATCAGCATTCTGGTCTCAGGCAATACAAACGGCGTGATCGAACCTTGCGATTGCGAAGTCGGTCCCTTGGGCGGCTTGGCGAAACGTGCGACCCTGATCAGAAAACTGGATGCTTCAAACAAGATGCTCCGTCTGGATTGCGGAGGCATAGTCGATGAGTTGACCGATCCCGGCAGGTACGCCAAGATCTTGGAAGCCTATCGGACTATCGGTTATCATGCCATCATCCCCGGGGAATCGGATAATGAATTGTGGAGGATGGCGATTGCCTCCGGGGATTCCAGTTGGAAAACTGGCGTTGGTCCTTACCATTATGTCTGTCAAGGCTGGCGAATCGATGTTTATGCGCTAAGTCAATTGTGGCTGGACAGCATTTATCAGTGGTTATCAAAGGAAACAGGTAATTTATCAACTCCAACAGATTCGCTGGGGAGAAATTCCCCAGCCAAGGAGCGATCCGACCATCAATTTGACAGAGCAATTATTATCTGGCTGACCTATCTTGATGAGGAGGAGCTGGCTCAAGTTCTTACACTTGCATTAAAATTGGGAACACCCGATCTCATTCTGGCGGGGAATTCCGATCTCGCCGTTCCGGCGCCTGATACTCTGCTGGGAGTGCCCCTGTTTCGCTGCGGAGTGGATGGAATGGATCTTTTGCAAGTTTCTATCACGATAATAGATTCCACAGTCGCCATCACTCCGCACTGGCATGAGGTCGGTGTGAAAATAGGCGAAGCGAAAGATATTAGAGCAATACTGAAGCACCTCCAAGCGCGCTGAAGCGTGAACTCAC